>CAYNXC010000001.1:72774-286674 GCA_964401135.1 uncultured Candidatus Saccharibacteria bacterium | reverse complement strand
CCACATAGAGGGGTGCGGGACTGCGTGAGAGAGGGGGTGCTGCGTACGCGTGCTGAGCCATTTCTTTGAATGATTCGCTCCAACCAGTCCCAACGAAGTCCCCGAAGTCACCCAATGTCACTCCGACGGATGCAGAACCGATTACCCCTCACCTCAGGCAATCATAGTTGCGAAATTATCTGAGATGTTATACTGTGGACTCAGATTAGCCACACTCGTTGACGCACATGGGAAATTATCGCTTTCTGGAGAACGATGTATGGAAAGGCACATTGAATGGAACAAGGAATACCGAAGAATCAGTGAACTTGTCTCTCAGATGGATAGCCAAGCGTTAAGACAATACTTGGTGGGTGTCCCCCTTTTCCCCCCTGTAGATTGGAAGGGAGAAAGGTTACCCCCGCTCCTCAACACAGCACTCCTCCTGTTACGTGATGAGGGTCAAAAGACCGGCACACTGAGTAGGGAGAACTGGCAGCGGTTTGAATTGATCTTTGAAGCGCTTCATGATGCGCACCACAAGTATGCTGGCTCAATGGTGTTTGCTCTGGACTGTGGTTATCAGGTCCCGCCGGATGCTGTCGCCGCAAGGGCGACTGAGATCGCATTCCGGCGGTTTCGAGAAATACTTCGAGCGGCGACCGATGGCGCACACCGAGCTTGTCTGGCCCTCACACTCTCTGAGTCCACGAGTGCCTGGGAAGGAATCCGAGACTACACTGATTCTCTCAGACTTCGATCATGCGCTTAGTCGCTTCACCCTGTTGTCACCGAGGCAACAGGGTTCTTTGTTTTCCACAGATGACCGGTATCCCGAAGCATCCCTTCCTTCCATAGTGTACCAATTCCAACATGAGCGATTGCAGCGAGAGCCCACTCTGTGGCGTAGTCAACTCCCCGACGGTCCATGAGTCCGTGCACTCGATGCTTGAAATCATTCACCCTGTTGAAAACCACCATCGCGCCCTGCATTAGGGTGACCCCTTTTTTCTCTCGGAGAAAACCATAGACCTCTTCCACTGTCATATCCTCACACTCTGTTCTCAGATCGAGGAGAAACTCCTGGGCAGCGTCTGATCCATGTTGTGAAGACTTCTCTAGATCATCGAGTAATTCAGCTGGTTTTTCTGATCTCTCACAGAAACTTTTCAGAATAATCGTCTTTGAGGAAGGCCACATCGAGAGCCAAGCGTTGTCGGCCATAACGTCCTTTGTGTCCATCTTGAGCCGCCACCGGAGCCAGGCATTGAGACATATATCCAAAGCTGCGGCCAAATTGATCTCTGCCTTGTTGAGGAAGAACAGACCCGACCAAGCTTTGAAATTGTCGTTGTGTCCCCACGCAAGACCACCGTGTGTATCTGAGGGAATAGCCGAAATGAAATCCTCGAAGAGCTGGTCCCGCTTCCAGAAACTGAACGCTCTGTCACGCCTATGTGCGCCCAGGAATCCATTAATCAGTGGTGCAGCCTGTATCAGCCCAGAAGCTGAACCAATCAAGTCAGCGAAGACTGAAGACGTCTCACTCTCCGGCCAATCTTGGTCTTCCGGCGGATGTACGGCTTGGATGATGTCTTCGGTAGCGGTCACTTCGTTGCACCTCCATTGCGAACTGTTCTCAAGCAGACCGACAGGATGCTTCGATAGTCGGTATCATAGTCGGAAGAAGCCATTAGGTGTAGCGGATCTTGGGGTAAACGGGTGACATTGGGGGACTTTGGGTGACATTAACTGACGCTGTGGTCCCTGGCTTCATCCGGGGAATGGCTCTGTTGAGCGCTTGGCCGTTCTGATTGTCTCCCGTCTTCCTTATCCCGCTCAAAGTCCCCCAAGTCACCCGAAGTCCCCCGCGAGTTGGAAACAGGGTTCTCACTCACGCCATACTTCTGGAGTAACCGCTTAAGGAGCGGTCCCTGTGTGGGATCGATGATGAACGATCCGTGAATCCGCTGTGCTCGAAGATGGAGCCTCTTCCGGATCACGTACCCGATCCACTTGGGGGTGATCTTGCGCTCGTACTCCTCACTGTGACGGTCCGCGAACCAACGGGTGATCTCTTTGATCGAGAGCGGTTCCCCGACCTCCTGGAGGGATTGTATCACTTCCAAGACCTGCGCCTCGGTGTCCATCCCCCGTTCGGTGGTCATCTCGCGTTGATAGGAGCAGGCAAGGTCTTTCAAGTCCTTGCGGGCCTCCTCGTCCTTAATGATGGAGAGCAGCGGCACAAAGATCTGGTTGAGTCTCGGCTCGATGGAACGGTCGATGAGACCCTCCACGATCCGGCGTTTGTTGCGGTTCCTGAAGCGGAACAGGAGCAATCGGTTGCGTAGATGGAGCGCTTCCTCTTTGTACGCTGGTGGCAGGTTGATGGGGATATCCTCACGGAGGGGGCGTGTGCCCATCTCCTCCTTGATGAAGCGGCTCTCCAGAGCCGGGTCCTGGTAGTCGCCACGGGTGGCCACGATCTTGGGGCCGTACACGGAGAAGGCGGTCGGTTTGAACTCCTTGTCGCGTGTCACCTCACTCCGCAGCACGGGAAATCCTTTGACGTTGCCGTTGTTGAGGATCTTGACGATCTCGGCCCGTTCGTCAGACATGCGGAAGTCCCCTTCATCGATGATGAGGGTGCCCCGGAAGACGTCCAGGATACGGAAGATGGGTGAGATGGTAGAAGCACCGCTCGCGAAGATGGGTTTGTAGCAGAGCGAGCCGGTGATGAGCAAGAAGCGGGTCTTGCCAGAGCCGTAGTCACCGCGTACACGCAGGTACGGGAGTTCAGCGAAGGCGTCGTACACCCACGAGAAGAGGATGTAGTAGGCGGTGATCTGTTCGAAGAGGGGCGACACGTCCACGTAACGGTGGAGGAAGGAGAGGATCTCGGCAATCAACGCTTCTTCTGATTCGTACTCCTCCGGCTCCGAGGGAAACAGCACCACCTCGTGTTTGAGCAGGTTGTTGGAGGGTGAGTACGGCACATACTTCGTGCCGCTCACCACCACGTCGGGCTGGATCGTCCAGGTTCCGTCTCGAAACACACAGAACGATGTCTCCGGCGGGTCGGGGTGATACAGCATTTCAACCGCCGTGCCGTCAGTGAGGACGGTCGATACGAGCGGGTTCGTTGAGGAGGAAGGATTTGATGGCTTGGGGAGATGTTCACCAATGGGTTCCATCGTCTCACGGTATCAACGGCGTGAGAATCAGAAAGGATGGGAAATGTGCCCATGAGGATCTCCGTTCGGCTCATGGCAGGACTGTGCTCCTCTGTGCCGAATCCAGCCCCTAGGCGACACTACGGAACTACTGACATGGAGCCGTTCAGACCATATTCCGCAAAACCAAAAAAGGCGCCACCACAACGACTAGAACGTGCTCTAGATTCTGTGGTGACGCCTTCACCGGAGAGTGGGGGATTCGAACCCCCGGAGGACTTGCGCCCTCGGCTGATTATCAGTCAGCTGCCATAATCCACTCGACCAACTCTGAAAGAGCCTTGATCTTCCTCTTTCAAGGATCTTCCAGATTCCCCGAGTATCGTTTCCAGGACTAAATCTATTGTGACGCGTCATCGCCACTAGATCAAGGCACTCCATCTACTTTCTCTTAGACGAAACTGAGGATTTGTGCCGTCCGAGCTAAAATCCCTTCCTTGGGGATCAAGAAGGACTCGATAACCTTGAGAGATGACTGAGGTCCCCATCTCCCCGTTGGTCAGGGAGCTTTTCCCCACTCTCAGTGAGGAGGAACTCCAGGAAGCAGAATTCAACCTGCGCCGGTACCTGTGCCTGGTGATCGAGATTGTGGACCAGCAGGAAGCCCTTCCTGTGGATAAGAGGTTTGACAAAGTACCCCGCAAAACGGTAGCTTCCAAGCTCTTCGCTTCTGAAGAGAATCCATACTCTCCCCATCCATGAAGACATACGCCGGATACATCCGCGTCTCGACAGCCAAGCAAGGCGAAAAAGGGGTGTCATTGCAGGAGCAGCGCGCCGCAATTGAGGCATACTCCTCCCGCAACCGCCTTGCCCTTTCTCAGTGGTTTGAGGAACGTGAGACAGCCGCCAAACTGGGACGGCCTGTATTCAACCAGATGATCGGCCTGCTCAGGAGAGGGAGATTGAATGGGGTTGTGATTCACAAGATCGACCGCTCGGCCCGCAACCTGAGAGACTGGGCTGATATCGGAGATCTGATCGACTCCGGAGTGGAAGTGCATTTCGCGGGGGATGCGCTTGATCTCCAGACGCGGGGTGGACGCCTTTCAGCGGATATCCAGGCCGTAGTTGCGGCTGACTTCATCCGAAACCTGCGCGAGGAAACCCGCAAGGGGATGTACGGGCGGCTCAAGCAAGGCTTGTATCCCCTGGCCGCACCTCTTGGGTACCTGGATCGGGGAAAGGGAATGCCCAAGGAGATCGACCCCATCCGGGGACAGCTCGTGCGGCATCTTTTTGAACTCTACGCCTCCGGCAACCACAGCCTCGACACGCTGGTGGTGCAGGCCCGGCATCTGGGGTTGACCAACCGGAACGGAAGGCCACTCCTTCGTACTGCCATTTCCTCCATCCTCAGGAATCCCTTCTACATGGGTCTCGTCATGATGGGACCCAACGGAGAAACCTATCAGGGCGTTCACCAGCCATTGATTGCCCCGCGCCTGTTTGAGTCCGTCCAGCGGGTGCTCGCGGGCCGGATACGTCATGTCGCCCCGGCACATGCGTTCCTGTTCCGGGGTCTCCTCACCTGCGGTGCCTGTGGAGGCATCCTCACAGGGGAATTGCACAAAGGACATGTCTACTACCGTTGCCACAACCGGCTCTGCACAGAGAAAGCGTCCGCACGGGAGGAGGCTGTTGAAGAGGCTGTCAGTGACCTCTTGAAGCGGGTACAACCCTCGGATACGGAGATGGGGATCATCCTCAAGGTGATCGCTCTATTGCGGGGTGATTGGGATAAAGAACGGTTGGCGAGAAGAGACCAGCTGCGCCTCCAATTGAGCCAGACGAAAGCCCGGCTCGACCGTCTAGTTGATTCGCACCTGGAGGGATTGCTGGAGACGACCGTGTTCTGCGAGAAGAAGGTGTCGCTGCTATCCGGGATCCGACAGATCGAGGAGAATCTTGCCGATCTGAACGACCAATCAGCCGGTTCCCCCGCGAAACTTGAGAAATGTTTCGAACTCGCGAAAACGGCTCTGTTGACGTATGAAACTGGAAATTCCGAACAAAAACGGGAACTGGTGGAAATCGTCAGTTCGAACCGCAGGGTGTTCCGGAAAAACGTTGTCGTTGAGCCGTCAAATCCCTTTCAAATGCTGCTCGAACGGCCCACCGTCCGGCCAAGGGTGCCTACTGGGATTTGAACCCAGACTGAGAGTTCCACAAACTCTAGTGCTAACCATTACACTATAGGCACCATACAATAGTGAGTGTAGCGAAATGCAGATTAAAAAGAAAGCAGCCTACACGAGGCTGCTTGGAATGGGGCGAGGAGGGATTCGTAGAGAAGACGGTACATTTCGTGCCTGCCTTCGAGCCGCAAGCTCACCTTGTGACTCTTTGATGAAAGCGTGGAATTCGTACCCCGTATCTTGTATTCTTTGAAACGGAAACCTCCGCCACCGGACAAAATTGATGGCTTGCTGCTCACTTTCTGCCCTTGTCTCTCCCATGAAGATCGGCAATGTAGAGTGCCCATTTATCCCATAGACTACATATGGCGCTCTCATTTCTCTCCTCCTTATAGGTACTTACCGTATATAGTATAGCAGGTATGTAGAAAAAGTCAACTGTTCTGCGCCGGAATTTGGTGCGCGGGAGAGGACTTGAACCTCCACATCCTTGCGGACACTAGCCCCTCAAGCTAGCCTGTCTACCAGTTTCAGCACCCGCGCATCCATTCCACACTAGCAAAGAGGCGTGTAAAAGAAAAGGATTATTCTGTAACTCCAGTAGGAGCTCCTGCTTCCTCTTGTTCTGCTTCAGCTACTTGGGGTACAAGAGTTGCCCTCCTACCTTGAGTAATGATCTGCTTAATCTTAGCGCGAGTCTCCTTAGCTGTCTTTTTACGGATGTAGTAGAGCTTTGCACGGCGCACATCTCCCTTGCGTAGCACATCAATATGATCGATGACTGGCGAGAAAAGAGGGAATATACGCTCAACCCCAATTCCATCAGAGACTTTGCGCACAGTAAAGGAAGAGCCAGACTCATTACCATGTTTCGTAGCAATCACGAGCCCTTCAAAGGCTTGTAAGCGCACGCGCTTTTTCTCCTGAATTTTTACCCATACCTTAACGGTATCTCCTGCTCCAATACCAAGCGCCTCGCGCTCAGTGAGATTAACCGGTGAGATCGTATTTCGTCTTGCCACCATAGGACAAAAGCGTATCACACATTGCGGAGCGCTTCAAGTGCCCCTATGAGATCCTCTGGTAGAGGGGCGGTAAAGCTCTTATCCTCTCCTGAAGGGAGGGAGAGACGGAGAGATTCAGCATGGAGAGCAAGTCTCCCTAGCCCACACACTGGGCAAAGGTATTTGGGCGCATACAGCGAGTCGCACACAACTGGGTGTCCTATAGATTTAAGGTGGACACGGATCTGATGTGTCCGCCCCGTACGAGGGGTGACCTCAAGCACGCTGTACTCCCTAAAACGCTCGCGGACATGGTATTCAGTCACAGCCTCGCGTGTCTTATTGCCAGGTCTGACAGCTGTCCACTTACCACTCACTCGCGAGCGACCAATGGGAGCGACGATACTCCCCTCTTCTTTTTGCACCATGCCATACACCAAGGCACAATAAGTTTTTTGTATTGTCCTATCTTTAAATTGTTCCTTCAGATAAAGGAAGGTGTCTTGTGTTTTTGCCACCACAAGCACCCCGCTAGTGTCACGATCAAGCCGATGCACAATACCTGGCCGCAAGAATGGCTCACCTCTCGTATTTAACTGCTCTTCTCCCACCTGCTTAAGTGCAGGGTAATGTTCAAGAATCCAGTCGGCAAGAGTATCATCAGGACTCTTACTGTCACCGTGTACCAATAGACCCGACGGCTTGTTGAGCACGAGGATGTCGTCGTCTTCAAAAATAATATATGGTTCCATGTTGCGGGTCGAAGTGTGCACGCTGTAGGACTCGAACCTACGACCTACCCGGTGTAAACGGGTTGCTCTACCAACTGAGCTAAGCGTGCAGTCCCTCCGGCAGGAGTCGAACCCACATCAAAGGCTTAGAACGCCCCTGTTCTATCCGTTGAACTACGGAGGGTTTCGTCTCTCACGATAGCAGATTACTGGGTCTGGTCAATCTGTACGAGTGGCCCCCAGTAGCTCTCCATACACCTTCTCACGCCCTGCCTGTGCAGAGACTGCACGCAAGAGCTCTTCTTCAGATACTAGGTGCGGGGCTGTCAGACGCTCTCCTTCATCATCAGCGATATCCAGTACCATCATCCACACATAAGCATGTAGGAGAGCTAAGAGTGAGGCAAGGAGTATGGTTATCCAGAGTAGCCGATACCAATCATCATATGGAGAGCTCTCAAATTTCTCTGCATCATAGTCAAAGAGACGAGTTATTTTCTTCTGAATATTTTCGAATTGTTCTCGTATCGCGTGCAGACTATTGATTCCCTTCATATGCGTACATAGTACCAATAATCTTTGCCCCCCACTCAGCATCCCCCTTCCCCACTCCACGAGAGAGAGAGATACCTTCAACATGTATGAGGTTGGGTGAGGACTCTAACGCTGCAATGAAGCGGAATACTGCTGAGTATGATCCACGAGCGGTTAGACTCAATGCGACGGAATTCTTTTTTTCATCTTGAGCGAGGGATTCAATTGTCGCAGTAACTCCAGTCTGTTGTGCTACAGACTCCAACTCTTCAATAAAGAACACGAGGGTGCTTGAAGAGAAAAAGTAACCATCAACTAGCAGATAAGAAGCGATGTCTCTTTCTACAGAGAGCTTCATTTGTTGCGCAATAAGCTCTTCTTGCTCCATCCGCGCAGTCTTTTGTGTAATCAATGCTATGTCACGAGCTTGTACCACAACAAAGTAGAAGAGGACCCCCCACGCACACAAGAGTGTCACTGCAATAAACAAAGCTCCGACGAGTATGCGCTGATTCTTTTTCATTGCACACGCGTCTGAGTTACTGGTAACACAGTAAAGGTGAGTGAAATATCAATATCCTCATTTTTTATGAGGTTTGCCGCCGGGACTGAGACTCCCCTAAATATCGGCTCTGCCCGCAACCGTTCCTCCCACAAAAGTACATGCTTTCTATTTCGTACTCGTGCAGAGAGAGTAAGTGTCCCCCCTCCATCTTTAGTGCGTACAAATTGCATTGTCTGGATACGGATGGCCTCGTCTGTAGTTTTGTCTACAGCACTTCGTATATCAGAGAGTGAGCGTAACTCTGCAAACGAGAGAATCGTGCCCACTTTTCTTCTAATATCAGCCGCCTCACGAGAGGTAGACGACGATTCTCCGCTCGCCAGACGACTTACTAACTCACGATGTCTTGCCCCTATCGTATCTGCATCAGAGATCAACAGTACATACATAGACATAAGTACAATGGCGCTCGCGGCAAAAAGGATGCTAAGTAACGCTACTAAGACAACAGCCCACCGAATATGATATTCGTGGTAGCGTAGCTTTCGTATGTCGTATGGCAACAGATTGATCATAGTACCTATGAGAGTGGGACGGAGAGACCACGCAAGGCAAGTCCAATTGCTGTGGTATACCCAAGCGACTCATTCAGAGAGATGGGAGGGACACCCCCATCAAAATGGGTAACATTCAACCAAGGAGAGACAATCTCTACAGGGCATGCTAGATTTTCAGAGAGATACTCATCTAAACCAGGGAGGGTTGATTGTCCCCCAGTAAGGATAATACGACTAATCGGCTCCACTGTGCCATCATGGGATTCCCGCTCGTGGACATTCCAATACTCACGGCGGCGCATAATCTCATCTTTGAGTACAGATACCATAGGAATGAGAGCAAAAAACACTTCTCTATTTTCTTGTGAACGAGAAAGCCCTCGTCCAATCTTGTACTGCTCAGCAGTGTCACGAGGGATCTTAAGACTTTTCTGCACGGCAGTCGTAATATCTTCTCCTCCAACTCCTTGTACTGTTGATGTGAAAGTCACATAACCGTTGGCGACAACAATCAGTCCTGTACGCGTCTTACCCATATCAACAATGAGGACCGTCTCTTTCATCTCCGGTCGCAAAAGTGCCCGAGCAATAGCGTGTGCCTCAATCTCAAATGCACTCGGCGTCAATGATGCACTCTGACACGCTTGTAGGTATTCACTCACATCCTCACGGCTTATCGCAGACACAACGAGATCATAAGCGCCATCGGCTCGTTCTGTAATAAGCTCGTAATCAAAAAGTACACTTTGGGCAGGTACTGGTATCTGATTCTCTAATTGAAGCCCTATGGAAGCGCGGATATCTCTGCGTGACATCTTGGGTACAGAGAGAAAGAAGGCGTACGCTCGCTCCTCCGGGAGAGAGAGGATGATATCCTTCCTCGTAAGTTTTTCGCATATATGCTGAAGGACAGAAGTCAACTGTTCTACATCACGGACCTTACCCCCCTCCACAATTCCCGGTGTCAAGACTGACTCACCATATCCAAGCAGGTGCGGAGACCCATACTCATGAGACAGAAGTACATACTTAATAGAGCGATCAGAGATATCGACACCAGCGGAAGGCATCACAAGGAAGCGTGGCGGAGGAAAAAAACGCAAAATTACTGAACGAAGTTTCACTCTTTTATTATAGCATCACCTATGATTTAAAAAGCTCCCAAGTATGAGTGCAGCAGCCCGTGCATCAGTGTCAGCATCTTTCGCGATAACTCGTGATGCCTCACGCGTTGTGAGCACCTCATCTTCAAATCGTAAGGGGAGCCCGGTGCGTTCAATAAGGCGCTCACTAAAGAGTCGAGCGCTTTTCATCATTACATTTTCTTCTCGTTGGTAGTTGAGTGAGCGGCCGAGGATAATTTCTCCTACTCTTTCTCCGGAGCATATGCACGCAATAGTCTCAATAGCTTTTGTGTCGCTTGGAATAACTGCGTGTGGGAAGGCAAAGTTCCCTTCCTCATCAGAGAGTGCAATTCCTATCCTTTTAGTTCCATAGTCAATGCCTAAGTAACGCATACCGCTAGTGTAGCATGCCTTTTCTGCTTCCAATTCCGATTTTCAATTTTGGCGGTGTTTTTTGAACGAAGTTCGAACAACACCACCAAATTACACTTTTTGTGAAAATTGGCGGAGAGGGTGAGATTCGAACTCACGGTGCCCTTACAGACACTCCAGTTTTCAAGACTGGTGCAATCGACCACTCTGCCACCTCTCCTTGCGTGCTACTCTAGCGTATTTTTAAGACTTTATCTATATGTGCCTCCAATTGTACGCCCAAGATACAAGTACACCAGCCCGACACAGTACCCACCTAAGATGTCTAGGGGGTAATGCACCCCCACATAGAGACGGCTAAAACCAATCAATAGTATGAGTAAGAACGCGATAGTGAAGCCAACTCTCCGCTTATGTCGCGAGTGCGTGCGTCGTATAAGAAGGATAATGGCAAGTGCATAGACAGAGACCGAGAGTGCCGCATGCAAACTGGGGAAGGAACCAAAACGCTCGGTAATAAGAGCAAATGATTCACCAGGGCGGACACGGAGTATGAGATCTTTTAAGAGGGCAACTGTGTAAGCACTCCCCAGATAAGAGAAGAGAAGTGCAAGGCCAGCACGAAAGTCCCGTCTAAAAAAGAAAAAGTAAATGACAAAGCCAATCACCACTCCTCCCACGACCCACACATTCCCTAGCTTCGTCAATTCTAAGAAAATACCGTTCAACCACGGCGTACGCCATGTGGTAATCGCCGCAACAATACCGTGATCAAGTGAGATGAGTGCTTCCATGATGATGGAGTATATACACAGTATACCTCGTATACATTACTCTGCTACAATAGAAGTATGGACGACCGCACCACATTCTCTTGGCTTGCGTTTGAGCACGACGAAAAAGGACACACCACCGATTGGTACTGGGGTTTTGGCGCAATAGTGCTGGTGCTCGCACTCATCTCAATCTTTTTTAACAATATACTCCTCGCGCTTATTTTCCTCCTCGGAGGATTTTCATACATGACTTACACAGCGCGTAAGCCGAAAGAAGTAACAGTGACCATTTCAAGCCGTGGCGTACATATGGGCGGGACTATCTACCCCTTTGGAGAGATTAGTGCGTACTCTTTTGACCTTGAGCCACCACGACGACGTTTAGTACTTATCTCTTATCGCGCTATTGTGAGCCACACCTACATACCTATTGATGCGGATGAGGACATTGCCTCCATCCGCGCACACTTGGATCCCTTTGTAGACGAGGTACCCTACCTCCCCACTCTCGCCGACCGCATTACAGAGTATCTATAGTAGTCCTCTCGACAGGAATCGAACCTGTATTACAAGCTCCGCAAGCTTGCGTCCTATCCGTTGAACGACGAGAGGTGAGAGAGGAGCTATCGCATAAGAGCTACACCTACGCGGCAAGCTCCTTTACCTTAGTGTCTGTCTGCCCAGCGCCACGGCGAAAGAGCTTCACGAGGCGTGATTTTCTGCGTGAAGCCGTATTCTTTTTTATCACACCGCGCTTTGCGGCCTTATCTATTGCTTGGAATGCGGCGCTTAATTCTTCTTTATTTTTTGCACTCGTCCCCACAAACCTCTTAGTATCTTTAATGGTAGAGCGCATTTTCTTTCTACGCGCATCGTTAAACTTATGCTTGCGTGCGGAGCCACGGAGTGCTTTTTTTGCTGATTGGGTTATTGGCATGATAGTACCTATAAGAGTGTACCAGACCTACTCCACCTTAGCAATCCCTGCTATAGTGTCCCTATGATTGGCTCGATTACCGGCACTGTCGCCCAAAAAGGGACTCGATCACTTACGATTGATGTACATGGTGTTGGTTTTTGCGTTTTTGTCCCCTCAGACACACTCCTTGCCCACGCACTTGGATCCACCGTATCACTCCTAACACACCTCGCTGTACGAGAGGATGCCTTAGAGCTCTACGGATTCAGCGACAACGAGAGTCTGCGCCTCTTTGAGCTTCTTATCGGAGTCTCTGGTATTGGACCAAAGAGTGCTCTCTCCATCCTCTCGCTTGCAAGCCCTGCCACACTCTCACGCGCTATACACGATAGTGACCTCGCCTACCTCACTAAGGTTTCAGGAATAGGGAAAAAGAGCGCAGAAAAGATTATTCTTGAACTCCGCGACAAACTCACCAAGGAGGACAGTATGGTGGTAGGGTCTGTCGCTGACACTGATGTGCTGGAGGCCCTGCGCTCACTCGGCTACTCTCTCTACGAGTCTCGTGAGGCGCTCAAACATATACCAGCAGGGTGCACTGAAACGGGCGCACGCATCCGTGAAGCTCTACGATATCTAAGCGTATGAAAAAATCCATTTCCATCTACCACTACCTCTGGGCATACTGCGCCGCGCTTTGGTACCACTTCCCTGCGAAAAATTTTTTTATTATCGGCGTGACAGGGACCAAGGGCAAGTCGACGGTAGTAGACATCATTGCAGCAATACTTGCCGAAGCAGGTAAAAAATCTGTCATCTCCTCAACGGTACACTTCTCTATCGCGGGTAAGAGCGAACGCAATCTTACGAAGATGTCTATGCCGGGGAAAGGTTTCCTGCAAAGATTACTTGCGCAAGGACTGAAAGAGCGCTGTACTCACGCGGTCATTGAGATGACGAGCGAGGGAGCCCGCCAACATCGGCACCGCTTTATCCCACTTGATGTACTCGTCGTCACTAACATCTCTCCAGAGCACATTGAGTCACATGGCTCCTACGAGAACTATCTCGCGGCAAAAGTATCCATTGCACAAGAGTTGGAACGATCAACAAAACCACACCGCACCATTATAGTAAACCGCGACGATAAAGAAAAATTACCGTTTCTTTCACTCTCTATACCACAAAAGATTGAAGTGGGCGCAAAAGACGCTTTCCCTTACTCCACAAGGCTCCCCGGAGAGATGAATCGTTTTAATATCCTCATCGCCGCCGCGGCTGCACGCACAGTTGGTATAAGCGAAGAAATAATTGCGACAGCAATCCAAAAGTTCCACGGTGTGCGTGGTAGGATGGAGCGGATAGAAAATAATCGTGGCATTACCATCTATGTAGATTACGCACATACGAGAGATTCACTTCGTGCCGCCTACGAGGCCGCTGGTAAGGGGCCAAAGCTTTGCGTACTGGGGAGTTGTGGTGGCGGGAGAGATGCGTGGAAGCGTCCCGTCATGGCACAGGCCGCACATGAATACTGTGAAAAGATCATCTTTACTAATGAAGATCCGTACGACGAGGACCCGGAAGCAATTATTAATGACATGAGTTCCGCACTTCCACACGATGCATCACGGAGCATCCTTGATCGCCGTGAAGCGATCAGAACGGCGCTCCGAGAAGCGAGGCAGGGTGACATAGTGATGATAACCGGCAAAGGTACTGATCCGTACATTATGGGACCCCGAGGGACAAAAATCCCATGGGACGATGCAGCCGTGGTACGAGAAGAACTGAAGGCCTTAGAAAAACTTGGATAATTTATGACGCGAACACAGCAGATTGCTGGAGCCTGTATTGTAGGTATTGTGCTCACCGCCCTTGGTATATTGCTGATTTCAAGTAAAGAAGTCACCATTCCACTTACTATCCGACCAGAAGCAAAGAGTCCTCTCTATGGCATGGTATCGCTGACACGAGTGATGGAGATATCTTCAGGCGGACAGAGTCATGAGTACCTTATCGTAGTGTACACCGCGCATGAGGGTACCGCACAAAAAATCTCTGGTTGGAACTTAGAGAGTACTGAAAAAAAAATACGAATCACTATCCCTGAAGGGAATACACTCTTTCGCCAAGGAGCTATCCCTACACGTTCCCCTATAGCGCTCTTTCCTGGCGAGCGTGCGCTCATCTCTGGAGGATCCTCCCCTGTTGGTATCTCATTTCAAGTGAATAGTTGTAGCCCAAGGCTAGAACGCTTCCAAAATTTCTATCCTACATTTACAAAAACAGGGGCGACTACTACCGAAGGTTTTTATAACGACTGTGTAGAAAGAGAGCACGCGAACCCGCAATTTTTTTCTCCTGAATGGAGAGTATTCCTAGACGCGGATAGCTCCCTGTTCTCGTCAGAACACGACACAATCATCCTGCGAGATGAACGAGGACTCATTATTGCGGAGTATCGTTACTAAAAGAGAACAGGATAATCCCGCAGGCAACAGAGACATTGAGTGACTCTTTTATACCACGCATAGGGATCTCAATAACAGTATCAGCGAGTGTAAGAAGCTCATCTCCTATTCCGTCAACCTCATTCCCCACAATAAGTGCCGCCGCAGTATTTATCTTGACGGTTCGATAATCTACCGAGCCTTTACTCTGTTCCAAAGCATAGATACGAACATCTTTTTGCCGTAAATCCTCAATGAGCGCCATGCTATCTTCTCTCTCTTCCCACTCTACATTTTTCTCCGCTCCAAGAGAGGCCTTGAGCACGCGAGGATTAGGACGCCCAAAACGATCTATTGGTGCAGGGGTGATCCCACAGAGGTACACTTTTTCTACTCCTGCTGCATCCGCGCTACGCAAGATACTCCCCACATTTTCACAGCTTCGCACATTGTGGAGGATAAGGGAGAGAGAGTTTTGCATCATTATCCGCCCAGTAGGATTCGAACCTACGACCCTCTCCTTAAAAGGGAGCTGCTCTACCGACTGAGCTATGGGCGGCTCGCGAAATAATACCACAGACTCCCCCTCTGTCCACGCTATACACTCAGAATGATTGACTCTAGAGCAATATCCATCTCTACTTCACCAGAGACCACACGCGAGGGGAGCATGGCAAGAGCAAAGGAGAGCTCATTTAATTCTTCACGAGAATAATTTTCCCCATAACTAAGCGCTCTGCTATAGACAGTGGGTTTCAGTCCTGACTCTTCTACACTCGCTCCTCCCAAGGCGGGGTGAACAAGGAGTATGGTCTTCATCTGCCAGAGAAGCGGGCGTAAGAGCTCATCATCAGAGACGCCTACCATCCGCGCGCGCTGCAACTCAATCCACGCCCCTTTTCTATCGCGCTCCCCTACTTTTTGTGGTAGAGAAAAGACATTGTACTCAAGCGCCGTTGTGGCTGGTACAAATGAGTACAGCTTCCCATGCTCTTCAATCAGGGCTAGAGATTTTTTATCAAGGGAGTGTTCAAAGAGGAGAAAGTGATTCTCTGACTTCCACATCACTGCGATGAGATCAGAAAAAATCTCTTTTATTACTGCATTTTCACTTAACCTGAAGCAGGAAACGAGGTATGCCCCACCAAAAAGACTTTGTTGAGATGCTGCGTCAAAAATCTCCTTCGCATCAAGGGTCTCTTCAGTAAACGAGAGTCGTTGCGCATTAGGATACTTACGAAAAAATTGCTCCTTTAAGAAACGGTACTTTTCTATTGCTTTCGGATTCCCATTCCCTACCACTGCGTAGATCATAGACTAGATCTCAATGGTAATCCCAACGGGGCAATGATCAGATCCTTCTATCTGTGTCAAGATAAACGCATCCTTCACATGCTTCATAAAGCACCCGCTCACAAAAAAGTAATCAATACGCCAGCCCACATTCCGCTCACGAGCGAGCGCACGGTAGCTCCACCATGAGTACTCTCTTTTACTGGGGTGGAGATGGCGGAAGCTGTCCACGAGTCCGTGTGAGATAAACTTGTCTGCCCAGCGTCGTTCCTCACCAGTAAATCCTGGATTACCCATATTTTCTTGTGGACGCGCGAGATCAATCTCTTGGTGTGCTACATTAAAATCTCCACAAGCAAGTACTGGTTTATTTTTTTCCAGACGAGATACATGCTTCAAAAAAGTATCATTGAATTCTTCTTTGAAATTCAAACGGGAGAGCTCGTTATTTGCATTAGGGAAGTAGCAGTTTAAAAAATAAAATTTTTCAAATTCTAATGTCTGCACACGCCCCTCCCTCTCTTCTGCGAGCATTTTTGTGTTAGTTCCAGGTACTACAAACCCCTCACTCACTGCGATTGGCGCAACTCTTGTAAGTGTAGCGGTGCCGCTGTAGCCAGGCTTCTCTGCTGGATTCCAAAACTCGGCATATCCAGCAAAGTCAAACTCCACTTTCTCTCGTGCTTCGTTACTGATCTTAATTTCTTGAATGCCGAACACATCTGGATTTTTATGCTTTAAAAAATCTATAAAGCCCTTATTCACTGCCGCACGGATCCCATTCACATTCCACGATATCAGGGTGAGTTTACTCATGGTGAGAAATCAATGTCTTCACAATCTGAAAATCTTTCTTCAATGTATCCTTCATCTTGTTGTTGTATACTGCTACCGCTGGGTGGTAGAGGCAGACAATGGAGATGTCTCCGTATGGAGCTTTAGCGGCAAAACTCTTCCCGTGCATATACGAGATTGGTTGGAGATAGAGCTCCAACTCAAACTTCCGAATAATGTAGCCAAGCGAGTAACGACCAAGCGTCGCGATGACGGATGGTTGAATAATCTCAATTTGCTGATCAAGAAAGGGTCCGTAGACACTAATCTCTTCAGGGAGTGGGTCACGATTTTCTGGTGGACGATCTTTTAAAATATTCGCAATGTAGACTTCAGCACGAGTCATGCCAACACTCTCCAATAATTCTTCCAATATCCTTCCAGCCGCACCCACAAAGGGCCTTCCCGTCAGTGCCTCTGTCCGTCCAGGGGCTTCTCCCACAAACATGAGCTTTGCATAGTGGTCTCCCTCCCCGATCACAGGAAAATAGTGATTTTTTGTTCGGTATTCATAGAGTGAAGATCGTTCAAGTGCAAGAACCTCGTCTTTTATTCGCTTGAGTGCTTCATTACGAGCATCTTCTGCCATAATTTGAAATATAACACAAACCACGCCCTACCAAAGTGATAGGGCGGGATTATGGATAAAGAATTCTGCCTAACCTTAAGGAGTAGTCGTAACTCCTTTTGTGGTTGTGCTTGTTGTGGTCGTAGCACTAGTTGTTGTTGCCGTAGTACTCACTGTCTCTGTTACTGTGGGATTACTGATATCTCCACAGGCAATAGACTTTTTCACATCTTTCTCCGACTTCTGAATACTGATGGCGAGCGGGAGTCCTGTGAGGAACTGCTCCACCGTCTCCGTATCAAGAACAGTCTCTGAAGTGCCCCCAACAACATCAGCAAGTGTATACTTAGCCTCACCAAGCTTCGCGCAGGATCCTGCGTACACAAATGCAGGTTGAGCGACTCCGGCAGGAGTATCACTTACTGTTATGGTGATTTTCAGTTTGCCATCTACATTTTCTAATACTGCCGCTCCAGACTCTCCAGACTTTGCCACTTCATTGAGGGTAACATTCACGCGGGCTGGTTCCGCGACGGGAGTGGTGGTGGCTGTCTCATTGTCTGTAGGAAGTTCAGATTCGTCACCCTTATTCTTGAATACGAGGTATCCAACAACGATGAGCGCAATGATGACGATCAGGATAATAGCGTTTTTCATAATATTCGTTTAGTCTTTAGGTTTTCTGGATTACTCTACTTCTTTTGTAGAGGTGCTTGCTTTGTCATCTATAACTGAAGTAGTACTCGTGCTCGCAGGTGCGACCTTAATGAGTTCTATTTCAAACTTAAGTGTTGCATTTGCGGGAATAGGACCAACAGTCTGTGCTCCATATCCAAGCTCTGGAGGTACAGTGAGTACACGCTTACCTCCGACCTTCATACCGAGTAAACCTTGCTCCCACCCTTGTATGACCTGCCCTGCACCAATCGTGAAGCTAAAGGGCTCTCCACGGTCAATACTGGAATCAAACTTTGTCCCATCAGCAAGGGTACCCACATAGTGGACAGTGACGGTATCCCCCACTTTTGCCTCTTCTGTACTCGTACCAACAAGTGTATCTTCTATCATAGTGCCCTGCGTCACTCCGACCGATGCTTCTTGTGCGGGAAGCTCGTCTGAGCCACGACTTTGGTAGCCCAAAATCACCAAAATCGCAATGATGATGATGGCAACAATAAATAATATAAGTTGCTTGTTCATAATGCTCTTATGTATCAACTAATAATCCTCCTGTGAATGCGATCGTATCGCACTTGCCGCTGCTTGTCTATATTGACAATACTCACATTGCGATGTACTTCCTGGGAGCTTGTCCCCCATCAAGCACTTGTGTATATCTAGTATAACACCCTCAACCCAACTGTCGTCCCCCTCGTAGGGAATAATGCTGATATCAAACTCTAGTTTTGCATCAAAGGCCTTTCTATCTCGTCGCCCATTTGCATACACGAAATATCCAACGGGAGAGACTATGAAACCAAGCTTCCGTAAAAGCCACTGGTATATCTCCATCTGATTCTTATAGCCTCTCTGCCACTCTGCATCAAGATTTACCTCCGAATCTTTACTCGTAGATTTATAATCTACAACGATGATATCCCCTTCCGAAGCAACCCAGAGATCATCCACGGCTCCGGTGATAATAAAATTACTCGGCTCGTGGTAATACTGGATTCCCACAAAGTTCTCTCGCCATTCGTTGAGCTGTGGGTGTGAGAAGGGAATGGCCTTAATCCCATATCGCTCCATAAGCGGGTGTGATTCTCCCTTTGCTCGATGGATATCGAACTCTTTTTTAAACAAATGGTCTACCGCGGAGTTTAGATTGAAAGGGAGCTGTGCCGGCTTCCCCACCCCCAGACGACGATCTAGGTAGAAACAGCGCGGGCAGCGTAAAAAGTCTTCAATTTTTGAACGAGAGAGCTTAAAAGGATCCTGTGAATTGGGATCAAAAATATTTCTAGTGCGAATTACCATGACTATTATGACGGCGTGGAGTCAGCGTAAGAAATAATAGCATGCCATCATTAAATACGGAATTGAGAGGAAATAGCGTATATGTGCACATGAGTCAGTCTATCCTGCCTCCTTCCAATTTCTTCCTATGCCTAGCGAGACAGAGAGCGGCACGGCAACATGTGCGGCGCCTTCCATTGCCTCTGTGATAATCATGGAGACTTCTTCCACCACTTCGCGCTCCACTTCATAAATAAGCTCATCATGTACTTGTAGAATGAGATGCGCCCTCCCCGAGAGACCCCGCTCTGTCAGTATCTCTTCAGAGCGACGCATCGCAATCTTGATGAGGTCTGCCGCAGTCCCCTGCAAGGGAGCGTTCATTGCCATCCGTTCGGCGCTCGCGCGCAAGTAGGGTAGGTGGGATTTGATCTCCGGGAAGTAGCGCCTCCGTCCAAAGAATGTTTTTGTATAACCGTTTCTGCGTGCATACTCTTTAACCCCTTCAAAAAAGAGCTCGATGCGTGGGAAGCTCGCAAAGTACTGCTCGTAAAACTCTTTCGCTTCTTTCAAATCCGTCCCAAGATTTTTTCGGAGTGCCTGCACCCCCATCCCGTAGATAATGCCAAAGTTGATCACCTTCGCCTTCCGTCGCATATCCTTGGTCACCTCACCTTCTGGCACACGAAATACGCGTGAGGCAACAGAGCTGTGTACATCCTTTCCTTCTTTAAAAATTTTAATTAACTCCTCATCCTCCGCCATCACTGCAAGCACGCGCATCTCAATCTGTGAGTAATCACAGGAGACCCAGGTATGGCCGGGAGCCGCAATGAAAGCCTCTCTGATGGCTACACCGTAACCATCTCGCGCAGGGATGTTTTGGAGATTAGGGCTGTCTGAAGACATTCTCCCTGTAGTCGTCCCCGTCTGATTCAAGTGCGTATGGAGCCGACTCTCTCCATCAACTAATGAGGGGATGGCGTCAATGTAGGTTCCCAGTAACTTTTGTAGCTCACGATAGAGGAGAATATCATCAATAATTGAGTGCTCCCCTTGTAATTTTGCTAATTCACTTTCTTTAGTAGAGAGCGCTCCTCCACCTGTCTTCGCAATTCCTTTGGTGGAAAGTCCTAGTTTTTCAAACAGGAGCCCTGAAATCTGTTTTGGGGAATTGATATTAAACTCTTCTCCTGCCTCCTTGTAGATACGCCGTTCAATCACACCGAGTCTTTTGTGATACTCGACCGAGAGTGAGCGGAGGAGTGCAGTGTCCACCAATATCCCACGATTCTCCGCCCGTGCGAGAATAGGGATGAGAGGGAGCTCTATTTCTTCGTACACAGACAAGAGATCCTTCTCTTTCAATTCTTTTTCAAGCGTAGCGAGAGCAGAGGAAATATCTTTTTTCTTAGTGTAGATACTCACATCAGTGCGACTTGCTGTGGTACGCGTAGAGTCAAGGAGCCAGAGTGCGATGCGGGCTCGATGGAGTGATTCACCCAGCTCCTCATCGTGGGGTGATTCTTCAGTAGTCGTTGAAGCTGACGCATCCAAAGGAGTGTTACGCAGGATCGCAAGGGCTCGGCGTTTAAGACTCTCAAACTCAAGTTCATTAAAAAGACTCACTAAGGCAGGCTCACCCACTCCCTCCCTCCAATTTCCCTCTGGGAGCGTGTATTGGATGGGAGCGTCACGGCGTATGGTCGCGAGTGTTTTTGAAAACATCGCCTCTTCTTCATTCTCGGTAAGCAGACTCACCACGCGAGGCTTGATACCGGACTTTGTAAATACTTCCGGGGTCTTTTTGAGTTTCTGATAAATCTCTTCTATGGTGCCAAACCGTGTAATAAGTTCTGTGGCCGTCTTCTCCCCTATCCCCGGCACTCCTACAATATTATCTGATGGATCGCCTCGGAGACCTTTGTAGTCGGCAACTAATATTGGTTCAAAACCAAATCGTTCTTTCACTGTCTTTTCATCATAGAGAACCGTGTCGGTAAGCCCTTTGCGCAAGGTATATACACGCACGCGTTCTCCATCCACCAACTGGAGTGTATCCATATCACCAGAAGCAATAATGATGGAGAGGTTTTTTTCTTTTTTAAAACGCTCCACTAAGGTACCAAGTATGTCATCTGCCTCAAATCCGGGATGTGAAATGATTGGAATCCCAAAGGCGGTGAAGATGCTCCGCGAGCGCTCAATCTGTGTAATTAAATCATCATCAGCTTTTACTCTCCCAGCTTTATAGTCCTCATATATTTTCTTACGGAAAGTTGGTTCGGGGAGATCATAGCAGGCAACGAGGTAATCAGGGTTAAGCTCTGTAATAATCTTCATCAGCATTGAAGCTATCCCGTAAAGTCCGCCTGTCGGCTCCCCCGCCTTAGTGCGTAGATCTGGGAGTGCATGGTAGGCACGATGGATGATCGCGTGCGCATCCAGGAGGACAAGCAAACGTGGATGAAAAGTATTAGTTTTTTTGGTAACTGATTTCATGGCGAGCATCAGAGACAAGTCTAAGAATAATAGAGTGGGCAGAAGGAGGGATACAGTCGCTCACACGCTCCGGCCACTCTATCACAATACAGCACTGCGGATCCTTCACGAGGGCATCCCACCCGAGACGAAACAGTTCATCTGCACTCTCTAAACGATAGGCATCTATGTGAACGAGATGAGTGAAGGGGCCTTCTTTTTGAATTTTATAGATCCTCATGATGGTGAAGGTTGGACTAACCACCGCTTCACGAATGCCGAGCGCTTCTGCCACTCCTTGGGTAAAGGTCGTCTTCCCTGCTCCTAAATCTCCTGAGAGCGCAAGCACGAGGGCATGACTCCTCTCTTGAGGAAGAAGTGGTGCTATGATCTCTTTGGCACACCCTTTCATCTCTTCTGCACTGAGGGTACTTCGTTGCATCGCCCTATTGTAACAAACAAAACCCCCTTGCTGGTCCGCCGGAGGCGAATTACCAAACAAGGGGGCTAGGGGGGAGGAGCTACTCACCAACAATCGTCATGATAGTGGCGCGATGGGCGGTATGACGACCTGCGATCGTAATGATGATCGAGATGATCATACCGTTGTTGGTATCGGAGTTGCTGATAGCGTGGCTGGTAGTTGTAGTCAACATACCGATTGTATCTATCGTACTGCGGATGATTCCGTGGTTGACGATGACCGAAGCCCACATTGAGGTCAAATCCGATCCCAAACAGGGACGGAGCCGGATCAGGAATGTAGACCGGCATCGGCGGGGCAGGCGGGATGAATACAGGGCATTCTTCCACGATGATCTTCTCTACTGGTCGGTCAATGTAGATCGGCTTGTCCACATAAACTTCCCGATCAACATAGATTGGCTTCTCCACAATCCGATCCACATAGCGGATCTCCGGTTGTGGAGCAGGTGCCTGTGCGGGCTGCCATGCGGGGATTGGGGTCGCTTGTAGTGGAGCATCCACTGTAGTGACTCTGGCCCGCTCTTCGCTCCCTGGCTCGCCTGCATAGGCCGAGAGTGCAAAGAATGTGATAACAAGCGCCGCCACGACAAGATAGAAAGCATCTTCCTTATTCAACTTCATTTTCTTCTCCTCCTCATATATTCCCATTCGCTAACGCGAATTTAGGGGATTTTCAACGACTCTGTGTCCATTATAGCATATATGGTTTATCTGTCAAGTTCCCTATAATGTGACCGCGACAACGGCTTGACCCCCCCCGCCAGCTGTTCAACCTCCGAGGTTGAACACTTATTTCTTTTTTGAAATGTTCTTCTGAGCGAAGAATGTACATATCTTTATTTGACTCGTCAATAATATCTCGTGGGCTTCTCGTGCTACACTATAAAGATGATTAGTTTTGATGAAGAGAAGCAAGATAAGCGTATTGCTGACCTCCACGCTAAAGAGGAGGAAGATCTGGCGCAAATTGTAGCGGCAAAGTTCGGTATCCCCTACATTGACCTCTCCACCATCGCCATTAACACTGATGCTCTCCGTATCATACCCCAAGAAGAAGCAGAGCAGTCTTCTGTCGCTTCCTTCCGAGCCACAGGAAAAAAAATCGACATTGCCGCCGCGATTCCAGACTCTCCAGCCGTCTCTGGAATACTTGAGGAGTTGAGGGAGAAGGGCTTCATCCCATCCCTATATATTGCATCAAAAAAGAGTCTCGCGCGCGCATGGGAGCACTACGCAGAGATCTCTAAGAGTTCCCGGACCGACGCGGGAGTTATCTCAATTTCTGAAGAGGTACTCTCATCATACCTAGAGAAAATAAAAAGTATCGATGACGCGCAAAAGCTCGTTGAACAGGAAGAGGTGGCGGTCCGATCAGGGCAAGGCATCTCCAACCTCGTCGAGGTTATTCTCTCTGGAGCCATCGCACTCTCATCGTCCGATATTCACATCGAGCCAGAAGATGCTTCTATACGCCTACGCTACCGGCTAGACGGAGTACTCCAAGACATTGTGCACATAGACGCAAAGATTTTCCACAATGTACTCATGCGTATTAAACTCGTCTCTGCAATGAAGTTGAACTTAAAAAATGTTGCGCAAGATGGTCGCTTTAGCGTCCGGCTTAAGGGTACCGAGATGGAGATCCGTAGCTCCATCATACCCGGCACTTACGGAGAGTCGGTAGTTATGCGCATACTCAACCCAGAGACAATAGCGCTCACTTTTGACAAGTTAGGTATTGAGCCGCGACTCAAGAGCGTTTTTGAAGAGGAGCTCTCCAAACCAAACGGGATGATCCTGCTCACTGGGCCAACAGGAAGTGGTAAGACCACCACACTCTACGCATTCTTGCGCTATGTCTCAAACACGGGGAATAAAATCATCACCATTGAGGACCCTGTTGAGTATCACCTTGATGGTATCAACCAAACGCAGGTGGAGGAAGATAAGGGCTATACTTTTTTGGAGGGGCTCCGTTCTGCCTTGCGCCAAGACCCAGACATTATTATGGTTGGTGAGATTCGTGACAAAGAGACGGCAGGAGTCGCGGTCAACTCCGCACTCACGGGGCACTTGGTCTTTAGCACCCTCCACACAAACACCGCGGCAGGCACCATCCCACGCCTCATCGATCTTGGCGTTAATCCAAAAGTGATTGGATCAGCGCTCACAATCGCTATTGCGCAACGCCTCGTACGGAAGCTTTGTGAGAGATGCAAAAAAGAGGCCACCCCTTCACCTGAGGAGTTGGCTCTCCTACAAAAGACAACGGAGGCAATCTCTTCGCGGCGCCCTGACATTAGCGCCTCCACCACAGATCACTACTTTGTGGCAGTTGGTTGTCCTCTCTGTAACATGACAGGCTACAAAGGACGAAGTGGTATTTTTGAGGCAATACGCTCGGATGAGGCAATTACCACTGTCACCTTAAGCAATCCGAGCGAACGGGAAATCAGACGCGCAGCACTCCCTCAAAATATCCTCACCATGCGCGAGGATGGTGTCTTAAAGGTATTACGCGGTGATACCTCCTTAGATGAGTTAGGGCGTGTCATTGACCTTACGGGTGAAGATCATTGAGACTGAGCGAAAAAATCTCTAAACAATCCTTCTTGGAACTCCAAGAAGGCAGGCTTGCCCACGAGGATAGCACCAGCAGTCTCACTAAAGTGAGAAGACCAAAGCGTCCTAGCAGACAGACCCATAGGCTTGCGCCCCGATTGCTTAGAGATTACTCCGTTCAGTCAGGGTTGACACTAGCATACATTATATTTCATGTCAAGTAATAAAACACTAGAGATAGAAATTTCGGAACACGAGCGGCACTTAGACAGCGCCCTACGCCCGAACTCGTGGGATGAGTATGTGGGACAGGAGCACATTAAAGGGAACCTTCGTATCCTCCTATCAGCAGCAGAAGAGCGTAAACACCCTCCAGAACACCTTCTCTTCTACGGGCCTCCGGGCTTGGGGAAGACCACCATCGCCTACTTAATTGCACGAGAGATGGGCGCACAAATAAAAACAACCTCCGGACCAGCAATTGAAAAGGTAGGAGACATTGCATCTATTCTCACCAACCTATCACCGGGTGATATTCTATTTATAGACGAGGCTCATCGTCTCAATAAATTGATCGAGGAAGTACTCTACCCCGCGATGGAATCAGGTATGCTCAATATTATTATTGGGAAGGGGCCAGGAGCACGCAGTATCCAGTTAGAACTTCCCCCATTCACTCTCATTGCGGCAACTACGCGCATCTCACTCCTCTCTGCACCGCTCCGCTCACGATTTGGTGGTGGCACATTCCGATTAGAGTTCTACACCGAGGAGGAGATAGGTACTATCATTCGAAGATCCGCACGGATCCTCGCTGTTCCTATCGAAGAGAGTGCGATTACCGAGATTGCTCGGCGGAGCCGCTTCACTCCCCGTATAGCTAACCAATACCTGAAACGGGCTCGTGACTACGCACAAGTCAAACGACGGGTACTCAACAAAGAAACGGTGCACGAGGCACTCTCTCTGTTAGAAATTGACGAGCTAGGACTCTCCTCTATTGACCGTCGAGTTCTCTCGGTTATCATAGAGACTTTCCACGGAGGACCAGTCGGGGTCGGGACAATTGCCACTGCACTCGCCGAGGATGAATCTACGATAGAAGAGATCAACGAGCCTTACCTCATACAGTTAGGATTGATTGAGAGAACACCACGCGGTAGGACAGCAACAGAACGCGCCTACAAACACCTCGGCTACGACACACCAGCACAATCTTCATTACTCTAGACTATGTCAGGACATAATAAATGGTCACAGATAAAAAATAAGAAAGCGGCCGAAGATGCAAAGAAGAGTAAGTTATTCTCTATGCTAGTACGAGCAATTACAATGGAAGCTCGCGCATCTAGCGGAGATCGTAATCATCCACGCCTACGCGCTGTGATAGAGAAAGCTCGCTCGTCAAATATGCCAACAGAGAATATTGAACGAGCAATTGTTAAGGGAAGTGGTGGAGGAGACGCACAGTACGAAGAAGTGCTCTACGAGGCTTATGGCCCCGGAGGGAGCGCGCTACTCATTGTAGGGATGACTGATAATAAAAATAGAACTGCTGCAGAGATCCGTCATCTCCTTTCATCGCACGGTGCAAACTTCGCAAGTCCGGGGAGCGCTCAGTGGGCGTTTACCCACAAAGGTGATGAGTGGGAAGCGCAGACTGTAGTACCTATACGAGAGGATGAGGTTGAGACACTAGGTCTTATTATTGATGCATTAGACGAGCATCCGGATGTGAAAAATGTCTTCTCAAATGCTGCCTACGCATAAAAAGCCTGTTATTGTTCTTGGGGTAGACCCTGGGTACGATCGTTGCGGTATCGCAGTTGTTGAGCAACAACACAATAAAGATGTGCTTCTCTGGTCATCATGCATAACTCCAGTTCCAGGAGCACTGGATGTTCGTTTTTTAGAAATTGGGACAGTGTTGGAACACACTATTACAAAGTGGTGTCCAAAAATTCTTGCGTGCGAAAAGATTTTTTTTACCAAGAACCAAAAAACAGGCATCGCGGTTGCTGAACTGCGCGGGATTATCCGATACATTGCTACACAGCATGCACTCTCTTTTCTAGAGTTCACCCCACAAGAGATTAAGCGCGCAGTTACTGGGTATGGGAATGCAGATAAGAGACAGGTGAGTTCAATGGTACGGACGCTCCTTATGATGGATGCCACGCGCCGGCATGACGATGAGTACGACGCAATTGCGGTGGCCTTGACGGCGCGACCCCTGATGCGCTAACTTATCCACACGCTATCATAGCACCGCATTGCAAATGATTGGTGGTATGATACAAAAAAATGGTCTCGCAGAGACTTTCATTATTAAGTTAATGTAATTATATGGATGACGATTTGATGAAGGACGATTTTGAAGATAAGGAAGATAAAGATGAGGATGAAGAGGAGGTAGGTTTTAAAGACGAGGACGAAGAAGGTTTTGGTTCTGGTTCTTTCGAAGAATAAAAGCTAAAAACTTTCTCCGATAAAAAATACTGGTCTTACACCGGTATTTTTTATTACTATGTATGAATAGAGAGAAAACGACTCTTTCCTATTCGCAACTGTTGGGAAGCTTGGGATACTGAAATGGACGGATCAGATATTTTATTTCCCTCCACCTCTATCGCCCCTTCCAACACGAGGCGACGCCACTCCGATTTAGAGGCAATGAGCCCAGACTGGAGTACTGCATCAGCAAGGAGAGATCCGCGCGTAACAGTAATTTCTGGTATTGTCCCTGTGATGATCCCATTACTAAAGCGGTCGGTGAAAGTCTCTTGGGCACTCTCAGCACTCTCCTTCCCCCAAATCCACTCGGTGATGGAATAAGCGAGAGTCATCTTTGCCTCTCTAGGATTGCGTGATATAAGGTCTCGTACTTCATCTAAGTCTTTTGAGGTAAGTAATTCAAAGGCCGGCTCCATAAGCTCATCTGACCAACTCATCACCTTTCCAAAGGCATCATTCACTGAGTCAGAGAGAGCCACCATATTCCCCTCCGTCTTCCCCATCTTCTTTCCTGTTGGATCAATGAGCAATTTTGTTGCGAGAATAAATTTTTCTTTTCCCCTCTTTTTGAGGAGTGTCCGTCCTGCCAACATATTAAAAATCTGATCACTCCCCCCTACTTCAAGATCAACACCCAAGGCAACTGAGTCATAGCCTTGGAGCGCTGGATAGAGAAATTCGTGCACATACACTGGCTCTCCTACACTAATCCGTCTTTCAAACATATCCCGCTCTATCATCTGCTGGACAGTAAATTCACTCAAGAGCCCCACCATATCGCGGAGAGAAAGTCCGCTCAACCATTCACTGTTGTAGCGTATTTCAACTGAATCAAGGTTGAGTATCCTCCCCACTTGCTCCAGATACGCCTCCATATTGCTTTGCACCTCCTTTTGACTCAGCTGTTTACGAGCACTCGCCTTACCAGTTGGATCTCCGATCATCGCAGTAAAATCACCAACAAGGAGAACTACTTGATGCCCCTCATCTTGAAACATCCGCATTTTACGGAGTATAGACGCGTGTCCTAGGTGAAGGGTAGGACCTGTAGGATCAATGCCGCT
This sequence comes from uncultured Candidatus Saccharibacteria bacterium, assembly GCA_964401135.1. GTDB lineage: Bacteria > Patescibacteriota > Minisyncoccia > Phycocordibacterales > UBA9988 > UBA9988. The sequence continues at coordinate 258,591 of CAYNXC010000001.1, read as the reverse complement.
ATAGAGGCGTATAGGCCCCTTTCTGAGCCTCTCCGCGAGCAGATCAACGGTTGGATAAATTTGAGATACCCCTCGTGAGAGTAAATGAGAAATAGTTTGAGATAAGTGCATCGCTTCAAAGTACCATAAATGTGTGGTATGATAAAGAGCAATGGGTTGGGTAAAGAAAATTAAACAGAGTTCCACCACTCGTCTTGCACTCAAGAGCCTTGCACTTGCGGGGATTATTTTTTTTGTCACCACCGGCGTCTCTGTCTTATGGGCAGTCACTTTAGACATACCAACATTTGACTCATTCCAAGCTCGAGACATCTTTGAATCAACTAAGATTTATGATCGCACGGGGAAGGTGGTACTCTACGATGTACACGGGAATGTAAAGAGGACTATTGTCCCATTAAGCGACATAGCAAAGACAGTCCAGGACGCAACAATAGCAATCGAGGATGCTAACTTTTTTGAGCACAATGGTGTAGATCCTAGAGGTATCGCACGGGCATTCCTCGTAAACCTAGGGGCTGGATCGGTACGGCAGGGTGGCTCAACCATAACCCAGCAAGTTATTAAAATGGCAATCTTGACTAGTGATAGGAGTATCACCAGAAAAATAAAAGAAGTAATCCTTGCAGTAAAACTAGAGCGCTCAATGGCTAAGGATGATATTCTTGCTATTTACTTAAATGAAGCTCCCTATGGCGGAAGTATTTATGGGGTTGAGGAGGCGTCGCAGTCATTCTTTGGGAAGAGCGCTCGAGTCTTAAGTCTTGCGGAATCTGCATACCTTGCGGCACTCCCGCAAGCTCCATCATACCTCTCACCGTACGGGTCCCACCAAGACAGGCTTGAGGAACGAAAGAATCTTATTCTGCAGAGGATGCTTGATTTAGGAAAGATTAATAAAGAACAATTCATCCAAGCACGATCAGAGAAAATAACCTTCAACCAACGAGGCGGAGGCGGTATCAAAGCCCCACACTTTGTAGATTATGTCCGCTCATACCTTGAAGAGAAGTACGGGAGAGAGACGATTGAACAAGAGGGATACTCTGTAGTCACAACACTTGATTGGCACCTTCAAAGTCGTGCACAAGAAATTGTTGCAAAATACGCAGCAGAGAATGAGACTAATTTCAATGCAAAGAATGCAGGGCTCGTAGCACTAGACCCAAAGACAGGACAAATTCTCGCAATGGTAGGATCACGAAATTATTTTGATAGAGACAATGAGGGCAACTTCAATATCACCCTTGCACACCGCCAACCGGGATCTACATTTAAACCCTTCGCATACGCAACCGCATTTGCAAAAGGATACACACCAGACACTGTCCTTTTTGATTTATTTACTGAGTTTGATACTTCTTGTAATCCTGACGGGACATCAAAAACAGGCGCGGATGGATCCTCTTGTTATCACCCAGAAAACTACGACTCAATATTCCGTGGTCCAATTAGTATGCGAAACGCACTTGCACAGTCGATTAACATCCCATCAGTAAAAGTAATGTACCTTGCAGGGATAAGCGACTCAATTAATACAGCAAATGTAATGGGTATTAAAAATCTTGGTAATTCAAATCAGTACGGTCTCTCTCTCGCACTTGGTGGCGGTGAAGTAACATTGCTTGAACTTACGAGTGCTTATGGTGTATTTGCGAATGATGGAGTACGCAACCAGCCTGCATTTATCTTAAAAATAGAAGATTCAAAAGGGAGAATTGTTGAGGAGTTCACACAAAACCCCAAACAAGTCATCACCGTTAATGTTGCTCGTCAAATTACTGATGTACTTTCAGATAATGTAGCAAGGACACCTGCATTTGGAGCAAACTCCCCTCTCTACTTCCCTGGATATGATGTTGCGGTAAAAACTGGTACCACAAATGATTACAAAGACGCGTGGATACTTGGGTATACACCAACTATTAGTGTTGGAGCATGGGTTGGTAATAACGACAATACACCTATGGAGAAACGAGTGGCGCGCTATATTGTTGCGCCTCTCTGGAATACATTTATGAGTGAAGCTTTAACGATTATTCCCAAAGAGTCATTCACAAAACCGGAAACTACACCCACTGATATTAAACCTGTATTACGAGGATATTGGCAAGGAGAAGTGGCAGCAAACATTCACTCAATTCTATATTGGGTAAACAAAAATAACCCATTAGGTGCACGACCTATCCGCCCAGAGAACGATCCGCAGTATATACTTTGGGAAACCCCTATACAGAAGTGGGCGCAACAGCATCACTATGTTAACAAACCGACGATTACTACTGCGCCTATAAATACCACCACAGCTACCTCTACGATAAGCCGATAATTCTATACATTTTTTTTGTTTTTTTTTCAATTTCTGTTAGCACCACAGATTTGTGAATGAGTATTTCATTTAATATAGCCGGGTGTACCTTAAGATAGACTCTATCTTCTATAATATCTATATTTGTTTCAGGAATATCCATCCCTGATATATTTTGAATAATACTGGATATCGTTTTTTTTATCCGAGATTGATTATCTTGAAATTGTGAAAATTTACCTAAAAAATCAGAGATTGAGTTCATACATTACCGATTCATTGGCATGACAAGATATAGAAAAGAATTATCACCATCATCCCGAACAAAAAGTGGCTTACCACGACCATTACACCCAATAAACACTGTTGGGTTGTGAAGAATGGATAATATATCCACTAAATATCGTACATTAACATTCATCTGTAGATCTTCACCATCAACAATTGACTGTAATGATGACGAGTATTCACCCTTCTCAGTATTTTGAGAATAAATCATAAAAAGTGCTTCACTCACTTGAATAGTAAGTTGAATTTGATTTGTTCTATCACAAAAAATATGAGCGAGTCGTAATGTGTTTACAAGGTCCTGTTTTGGTATTCTTGATGTAGTAGAAAATGATGATGGTATTAATTGTGGATAATCTGGATATACCCCATCAATAAGTCGTGAAGTAATAGTATAGTTCCCACTTTGAATTGATATAAGTGATGGTGAGAGTAATATCTTAGAATCTTCATCACTTCCAACTAAGATCTTTGCTATTTCAAGTGCATTTCTATAAGGAATAATGGCTTTAAATTCATGTGATAATTTTATTGGAAACTTTTTTTCAGCCAATCTAAATCCATCAGTCGAAACAAATAATAATTGAGAGTCGTGAGAGTAGATATAAACACTCGCTATTTCTGGTTTAATATCACTCAATGAGGCCGCAAATACAACAGATTGTATACCTAAAGTAAGGAGTGAAGTATGTAGTGTATACTCATCACTTGTTTCGTTTTTAGGTAAATTTGGATAATCATCACTCGGGACACTCTTAATAATTGTATTTAAATTTGGTGTAGTAATTGTTATATTACCATTCACTTCTTCAAGGGTAATCATCTCATGGGTTGAATTTGATAGTACAGAAATAAGTAATGAACCAGGAACAACAACTAGTCCTTCTCTCACTACTTTTGCTGGTAGTATAATCTCAACACCAATATCAAGGTTTGTTGATCTAATAATTATTTTATTTTTTATTGCTCGCAGATAAATATAAGAAAGGATGGGGAGCGATAAATTTTTACCTGTAATACGATCAGCAGTAAGTAATGCGTCCTTTAGTTTTTCTTTTACACATTCTACTTTCATAATAATTAAATTCTTTTTTTTAAATACTTATTACTATTAGTATTGTTGATAAAGTGGATAAGTCTTATAAAGGAGTTTAGTGTTAATTTTTTACTATTATGAATTGTGGATATAGTATGAACATAAGGTATGTATGTAAGTGAATTATCTTTTATTTTTTTATTTTTAAAATTTACTATCTACTTTTTATTCACTAATAATTCACAAGTTATACATATTAGTTGTATAGTAATGACCGTATTTGTTCGACTTCTTGTGTAATAAGATTATTCTGTTTTACTTCTTTTTTTATTTTTTCATATGCATGAATCACAGTTGTGTGATCTCTCCCACCTAATTTTTGACCAATGTAAGGATAAGAGATGTTGAAATCTTCACGGAGGATATACATAATAATTTGTCTCGGTTTTACTACCTCCTTCCTCCTTGTTTTTTCATAGAGTACCTTCTCATCAATACTATAAAACCCAGCAATAATCTTAAGAACATCCTTAATAGAGATGGTTTTTTGTGGTTTTATGGTATTTTTTATAAGGTTTTTTACCTCACTCAAATTCAAATTTCTATTTTTTAACTGGCATTGGCAAATAATAGAGTTAAGAACACCTTCTAATTCTCTAATATTTCCCTTAATAACTGACGCAACATATTCAATGATCTCATCAGATGGAGAAAAATCACTCTGTTTTATCTTAGATTTTAATATTGCTAGGCGAGATTCGTAGTCTGGTAGTGCAATATCAATAATCATTCCACCTTCAAAACGAGATCGTAACCGTTCTTCTAAGTTTGGTATATATTTTGGAATTTTATCTGATGAAAAAATAATCTGCTTATTTTGATCGTATAGGCTATTAAATAAATGGAATAATTCTTCTTGTGTTTTATCTTTATTAGCAATAAATTGAACATCATCCATAATAAACACATCATACTTACGATATTTTTCCTTGAATACATTTGCTTTATTGTTCTGAATTGCATTTACTACCTCGATAACAAATTTCTCCGAAGTAATGTAGTAAACTTTTTTATTTGGGTGTAATTGTTTGATGGTGTTCCCTATTGCTTGGGTGAGGTGTGTTTTTCCTAACCCTGTACCTCCATAGATGTATAAGGGATTGTATGTAGTCCCTGGAGATTTAATGATTGCTTGTCCTGCGGCGTATGCTGTCTCGTTAAATGGTCCAACAATAAAAGAATCAAAGATGTATTTTGGGTTTAAGTTGTCTTCTTTGTTTACATACAACTCAGATAGCTCTAATTGATCGCGAAAGAGGGGTTTAACTGGCAGTTCTTCTATCTTTATCTTTTCTCCACGAATAACAATATATTCAACATGCTTTATTTGTTCAGAGTGATTTCTCAACGCTTTAAGAATAGAAAGATGGTATTTATTAGATAGCCAATCCTTCACAAAAGCATTAGGTACTCCGAGATGTACTGTCCCACCTTCCGTCTTTAGAATTACTGTATTACGAAACCATGTTCCAAAATTAGCTTTTGATACATATACTTCAATCTCCGCAAGGGCGTTGTCCCAAAGATCTTTGTTGTCCATAGGGTCCGCTCGTTATTTTTATGTTGCGATTATAGTACTCTTAGTACTAAACTACAAACCTATCCAAGATGTTTATAAGGAGTGGATTATGGTGGATAAGTATATTCTCTTGAAAAAAGTATATACATTCTGTATACTCCATTCGTATGTCGTTTACCTATAATCCAAAGAATAGAAAGAGGCAGAAGACCCATGGGTTTCTTACCAGAACAAAGACTTCTTCTGGGCGTGGTGTTTTGTTGCGGCGGATGCGAAAAGGTCGCAAAAAGCTTGCTGTGTAGCCATACTGTGTATGTTGCCTAAAAAAAATCGGCTGAAGAGGGCCGATTTTTCTATCCGTAGAAGATGGTTAACATACACTAATCCTTTCACTACTATTCGCATTGCCCACTCCTCCACAGAGACGAAAATCTCTGTGGTTGTCCCAAAAGTGGTGGTGAAGAGCTCTGTTGATCGCCATCGTGTCAAACGCATACTCTACACGAGTATTGAACAACATAATTTTATTGGCAAGGGTGTAGATATGGTACTCCGTCTCACTGCGTACCCCTCTACAATGAGTGAGAAGGAGTTAAAGATGAAGACAGATGAACTTCTCACTTCTATCAAGAATATGCTAAGGTAGTCACTGTATGTTCCATACACTCATATCCGAACCTCTCTATAATGCCCTCGTGTTTTTAACAGGAGTACTCCCTGGGAATAGTATTGGACTTTCTATTATTGTTCTTACAGTGCTGGTAAAGATAGTGCTTATCCCTCTCCAAAATAGAGCTCTATCTACACAGAAAGAGCTGAAAAAAATAGAACCGGAGCTGAAAAAAATCAAAAAAGACACTGTTGGTAATCGTGAAGAGGAGGCTCGTCGCGTCATGGCGCTCTATAAAGAACACCGGGTCAATCCCTTTGCTGGGTTTGCCGTTATTTTAGTGCAAATACCCATATTTATTGGCTTATTTCTTGTCTTTCGGGATGGTCTGGAGTCTCTCAAGTACGGGCTCTACTCATTTGTTCATGCGCCATCGTATGTTAATGCCATCTTTCTTGGTGTTGATCTAGGTGCAAAAAGTATTGTGTTTGCAGTAATTATTACCATTGCACAGTTTATTCACACAAAACTCTCTCTCCCCTCATCCTCTCCAAATCAAACTGAAGAACGCTCGTTTGCTGAGGATTTTAATCGAAGTCTGCAGTTCCAAATGAAGTATATTATGCCGATAGTGATTGGTGTGGTATCAGCTGGCCTCCCTGCCGCAGTTGCTCTGTACTGGCTTACTAACACCCTCTTCTCTATTGCTTACGAACAGGGCTATAAACGCCTCCACGCGTAGTATACGCTTATAGATCAGTGAGACGCACTGACCAGAGTGTCAGATTATTGTCGTCTATGTAGAAGAGGAGTGTCCCGGAAGAGTTTAGAGCAAGGTTCCGTGCCTCTGTTCTTAGAGTCCCTGTGAGATTTGGATTCCACACGATCTCACTATCCCCTGTTTTTACATTAAACTCCCATATTTTTGTGTTAAAAGAAAGTTCCCCTCGGTACCATGTGTCGGGGAAGGGTACAGAAGGAATAGTGTCTGGAGCTGCACAATACAGCAACCCTTCTGTTTTTTGTGCCCATACACACCAGTAAGGGAATACAGAGAATGGGAGTGGTGTTCGGTCTCCCGATTTTGGTGTGTAGCGGAATAGGTTGATTCCACCATCATCTCTACTCTCTGAAGCGAGGATGTATGAGAGAGAGGGAGATGGAAGTGAGGTAAGCCCTGCTATATTACCGAGTATCCGCGTCGCTGCTCCTGTTTGTGCGTTGATACTTAAAAGAGTGCCTCGTACACGAGATGATCCCTTTGTCTCTAAGGTGAGTGTACTCTCGTTGGGCCAGAGGAGATTCCATTCAGTAAGTGGTGAGCGGTACAACTCCCGTTTTTTCCCAGTTGCAAAGTCGGTGATGTATACAATACTCCCTCCAGTACTCCCCTTCACCACTGTTGCATACCTATCTCGTTTAGGGGAGAGAGCAATACTCGTGATCGTTTGAGGGAGTAGAGATCCCGAATTTACTGTTGAGCTTGCAGTAATGGCTATCAAGCTCTTCTTAATGCTTTGTATATGCGTATGTGAGCCTGAATTTGCCTCGTAGCGAGAAATAATGTAGTACAGGCTCTTAGTCTCCCCTACATACGCCTCCTGCACTCCTACTAGTGTTGTGTTGGCGATTTTTTCAACCGTGCTAGACGCAATAGAGATGCGGTACACATGGCCATTGCTCCGATCCACCGCAATAACTACCGTATTTGTTGCTGAGTAGCCAAATACTCCAAATCCGGCGATCGGGTTTGAAAGCAACTCTCGCGCCCTTACTCCTCCTCCTGTTACCGCCACGCCAAGTGTAGAGCTTGCGGTGCTGGTTGCCGTACTTACTTCTACTTCTCCGCCAACAGGAAAGAGATTCTCTGGAGAACTTGTCGCGGTATTGATTGGCTCTGGCACTGCTTGGTAGAAGAGTGTGTACCAGATGAGTCCCCCACCAATGGAAAGGAGTATGACGATGGCGAGACCGAAGAGAATTTTAACAATAGTGGAAGACATAGTTCTATTTAATCACGAGGACAGGCGCTTGTGCTTACGTGGATATGGTTCCCTTCGTCAAGAATATAGGCCTCTGGGTCACATGCTCTTGCTGCACTTATAATCTTTTTCTTATTCCACTCATCACCGAAGTCAACTGCCATAGATTTAGCTCCAGAAACTCCTCCCCCGTAGTGACAAGATCTACATGAGTGAGAACATCCACTACAGTTTGCCTGATTACAAGAAGACAAGTTTCCTATATGTCTAGAGTCACTGATTGAAGAAATCTGCCCGACAGATGTGTCAGGAATTTTCTCTCTCATGCAGGAGAGTAATGAAGTAACGGAGCTAGACATGTCTCCCGCTTGTCTCTCAATCCCTGTTTGATACTGCCATTGTCCAATTGTTGAAGTGTCTCCCCCTTCACTACCCCCAGAAGGATTGCTACATTGAGGGTAATTTAAAGTCTCGTTGGCTCTACGAGTCATCTCGGTATCCCTACATGCAGTGTTACTCGGTTTTGCTGAGTTACATTCATTCAGGCTGTTATAAGCAGAAGAAATACAGCTTTCGTCAGTGTTAATAAAATAATATTTTTTATTTTCAGTATCTATCATTCCACAACATATAGAAGAGGCAATCTGGTCCGCAATAGCCGGCTTGTCACAGTTGTTTTTTGGTATTTCCACATATGGTAGAGGTTGGTTGTCTGGCCCGATGGAGACACAATTTTCCATCCATACACACTTTTTGTACCCATTTTGAGTGCAACGGCCCCATTCAGCGGCCTCCTCAGATTTATCTGTTTCTTTAGTCTCATGAGCCTCATCGCGAGTTCCATCTTTGCTATATAATCCATTTGCAATACTTTGTGTGATAGGAGAGAACTTACCAATATCAAGCGAGAGAGTGTCGCTCGAGACTAAGTCCGGATTCACTGTTTGGAGAATGAGGAACGCAGATACCGCCAAAAGGAGGCCAAAAATAGCATTGGTAATGCGCACCCTCCCCTGTTCTTTACCGCTACCAGAGAATGAAGTGATGTATTGGATGCCGCCAATCACAATCATAAGTACCGCAAGCACTGCCGCTACGGTAATAAAGGTGGTAAAGAGCGTTGACATATACTGACCAAATTGGACTCGGCTATTTTCACCCGCATTTACCACACTCGGCTCTAAGAGAATAATACCACCCCCTTCTGCTGCAAAAGCAACTGTGATGATGCTTGAAAAAATAGAGAATGCTACGAGTGTGTGAAGAATAATTTTCATAGTTAAAAGGTATTTGTCCCAGATCCTAAATTAATTATTCCTGACCACTCGGCTGATTGGAGTAGGTTACTTGTGTGCGCTCCCTCCACTCTAATGCGAGCAGTACCAGCGCTCGTCCCCTTTCGTAATATTGCCAGCATATCTGAGCCAGGCTCTGTGGGGAGAATTTTCCCATTCAAGGACCATACAAGCCTTGTTGCAGGAGCCCCCACTGCGGTAGTACTAAAGTAGAATGGTACCGCACGGACCCCCATCTCATCTTCTTGTAATGTGAACGAGTTCGTGAGTGCATTTCCATACTCTGTCCCTAAGAGCGCTGGAGCTGGATAGACAACAATACGAGGATTAGAGACAGGGATACTAATGCTCCGCTCGGCTGTTACTAGTCCGTCTTGCGAAGTAATACTTACCGTTACTTTATTGTCATTAAATAATTTTGCTCCAGTGAAAGTAAACGATTGCTTCCCTAAGCCTGACGCGCTTGAGATATTTTTTCCATCCTTACTCCATTTATAAATCAGTTTACTCGCAGGTATTTTTGTTCCGTTACCCCCCTTGAGCTCTGCGAGAGCAACGACGGTGATTACACTCTCGGAACTTGCAAGAGAGTGCCCTTTAAAAAAAGGTGGTGTATAGGTTTGTGCTTCCCAAATCAGGTCTACTTTCGAAGGGCTGATGCTTATTCCCTTTTGGTAGCGGGTGCCATCACTCGTGAGCACTGTTGCGGTGATCGCACTTACTGCACCGGACTCACTTGTAGTGAATGAATAATTTTTTTCAGCAGGTCCTTCTAATACTTTTTTTCCTTCTACTGTCCATGTGACAGTGGCCGCATCGATATCAAAAGTTCTTCCCGAGAGACTTATAGTCACAGCTTCTCCGGCACCTGGGTACTCCGGTGAGACTGACACAGAGACTCCCTCATCTCCACTGAGTATCGCCGCAGACACTCCCATTGGTATACACAAGAGAAGTATTAAACAGATGGCGCATCTTACCATGAGCACATTGTACCATTGAAAGGAGCGCATACCTTGGTGTGTTGTGGATTTACTCATCGGTATGATGTATACGATCCTCTCTGCGGGAAATAACAATAATGGATATCACATAGAGTGTCCACGCAGGGATTACCGCAATAAAAGGGATCATCTCTATTGTAGCGCTCGTGAGTGCCGCGGCGAGCTTACGAGAGCTAAACACACTTACATTATGTGTAGCGAATACAAAGTATGCTGTGAGCCAGATAAATATGCTCACGATGGGGTTTAAGACGAAGCCAACCCCAATAAAGTTAGTCACTGCTTGGAGTAGTTCCGCAATAAGTGTTCCTAAAATAAGGAGACCTGCAGTGGTGTTACTGATCCGACGCTTCATGCCGTAGCTCCTGCAACGGGACCAGCACTCTCTGCCGCTCGCAGTTCATCCTTCGCTTTTTTAATGGCGAGTACCTGCGAAGGATCGGAGGTAATGATTTGATCCTCGGTGTACGAAGCGATTACCTTAATCGCTACATGCTTTAGCCCAGCAAAAAAGATTCCCTCCCCCACTGCTGACTCAAGGAGGAGGTACTTCTCCTCATCGGTGAGGTTAAAGGTTTGTTGAACAAGATCAATAGATGCCGGCGATTGTTTTAGGAGTATTTGTATAGATGAGTTGGTAATCATAGGGAGCCCGTAAGGTGACTTTAAGAAGTCGCCTACATCTTGTGTAATGGTAGCGAGACCTAAGTAGTACTTTCTTCCGCGCTTAGCGAGTGAGAAGAGAAAGGAGGCTGTATCTTCTGCCTTCATCATCCACCACGCCTCATCTACCACTAGAATCCTTTTTTTAAGCGTCCGGCGCACTACATTCCAAATATGGTGCATAATAATGTACATTGCGACAGGCTTGAGCTCATCCTCCATATCACGGATTGAAAAGACTACAAACTTTTTATTGATGTCTACATTGGTTGGTTGGTTTAAGAACCCCGCCCAGGTGCCTTGAGTGTACTTATTGAGTCTCTGTGAGAGCGACTCCCCTCCTTCCATAGAGGCAAGTACGAGGTTAAGGTCAGAGAGGATAGGGGCAGGTTTTCCGGTAAAATCGCTGTCTGCAGTAATATCTTTGAGTGCGTAAGTCTCTGTAATAGCAGAATCAATGATAGAGTCTTCTTCAGGGGTGAGGCCTCCCAACATAATACGAAAGAGCCCAACGAGGTTAATGATGTTACTCCGTAATACATCTGCAGGCGATTCATCTTCGCGGGGAAATGGTAAATCAAATGGGTTAATATGGTGCTCTGAAGTGAGTGAAATGTTAAAATAACGCCCTCCTGCAGATTCCGCCATATACTCATACTCTCGTTCAGGGTCTATCACTATCACATCCACATCAAACATAAGACTCCGGAGGATCTCTAGTTTGGTGGCGTAAGACTTGCCCGATCCAGACTTGGCAAAGGTGACGGAGTTGTAATTCTCCATTGAAAAGCGATCAAACATCACCAGTGAGGCGTTGTGACGGTTGATGCCGTAGAGGATCCCTTGGTTACTGGTAAGGTCAAACGAGGTAAAGGGGAAGAGTGATGAGAGTGGAGAGGAGTTCAATTTTGAATGTACAGAGAGTAAGTCCATACCGAGCGGCAAAGTGCTCTTCCAACCATCTTCTTGTTGAAATACAGCAGGCTTCACATATACCAGTTTTGACTCCAACATACTTTTTACTTCCGATTCTGTTTTGTTGAGCTCTTCCTCGCTCTCTCCATAAAAGGTGAGATAGAGACCCACATCAAACATTTTTTCTCGCGATTGCTGGAGCTGGTCGCGGAGGAATTCTATATCTTGGTACGCGGTGTCTAGTTTGGGGTCACGCACCATTCCCCGCTCCTCTCGTACTGAAATTTGGCTCTGTACCTCGGCAACTTTTTTCTGTAATTGTCGGAGGACTACCGAAGTGTCAATAGGGTGCACATAGATAGAAATATCAAACACACGGTCAAGGTTGATGATGGGACTAAACCAACTCTTTGCTAACTGTCGAGGGTAGGAGATAACAAAGAAGGTGCGTGCGTACTTACCGCCAATGTTGATGAAGCTTGGATTAACTTGGAGCGCAGCAGGGGCGATGACATCCTTGAGAGAAAGTTGATTGCCCTCATAAAAATCACGGGGGATGACGGAGACACTTGCCTCCTCCTCAGACACTTCTTTTTTCTTAAACAGAGGCATTGTTGGTGTAGCTTCCCGGTTGTGGCGCATCCTTCTCTCCGGGGTTAAATAATTTGTAATAGAGCTCTACCAGCTCATCGGTACCAAGGATGACTGATCGTACTCCGAACGCGGCAAGTCCCTGTGCAACGACATACGAACGCTGTTCAAGTTGTGTCCGATGTTCTTCAAATGCACTCTCATCTAGAGCTTGAGTATTAGTTTTATCCCGATTAAACATTTTCCCAAAAAATCCACTTGAGTTCTGGATGATTGGAGGACTGTAGGGCACTACCACAAAGAATGATTTAGACATCACATTGGTACTCTCAGTAAAACTGCGCACAAAGTCCAGATACTCTTTGGTTTGTATTTTTACCAGATCGTTGACCTGCTCCTTCATACGGTCCTCAAGGATGCGCAGGTAGGGTCGTATGTCCAAGCGGCGAGATTCTATGAAAAACTCAATATGAAAATCAAGAGCATTTAAAAAATTTTGAAACTGGAGTAGTATTGCCATCTGTTCGTCTTGTGATTTCAGTGCAAAGTTAAGAGACGAGGCCATTAAGGCCATACGCATTCCACCATCAGAGAGTACCACAACACTATCGCGTATTTCGCGGATAGGGAGAAATTTTTGTGAAGCGTTTGCTTGTTTTGTTGCCATAGCTTATGTATGTTCGGTAGGGATCTCTTTGCGAACATCTAAATTCCATGCAATACCAGAGAGACGGTCGCCGCGAACAGGCGTTGCCTGTAGAGGATTTTTTTGCGCGGAAGGGAGACTCACCCGGTCTTCTCCTAACTGATACTCTTCTTTTCTCCATCGGTACAGCTTTCCGCGAAGAAGATAGAGCACCGCGGCTTGTACAAGGTAAATGAGTGGCCGCTCGTTTATTTTATAGAATGCGAGCGCAAGTCCCAAGCCAACAAGGGGGACAGCGATGATGATTGCGATGGCTGAAGGAAGAAATTGAGAGAGAATTGAGTACAGCACAAATGCCGCCCCCGCTCCACCGGCAATGTAGACAAACTGTTTGAAGGTGAGTGGGCCGAATATTTTGTCCTCTATCTCAATAAATTGTGGTACTTGGAAATCCATTACTCTATTATTTCACGATACGGATCATTTGCAGACTTGTTGGGCATTGGGGTGTGTGGCGAAGTTAGTACAGTGTGTGGTGTTTGAGGGAGGGCTTGTTCTCGTGCTTGTACGGGGGCTGGGGTTGGTGAGGAAGGTGGAACAATCTTCTCCTTTTGTATGGAGTAGGTAAGTAGAGGTTTGGATTCGCGGAGCTCCTGTACTTGCTTTAGGCTCCCCTGCACCCTTAAGAAGATACTCCCATTAATATCTCTATAAATAGCAGTTCCCATAGGGAGATCTGTGCCAAGTCGAAGCGCAATATTTTTTGGCATATCTTCAAGCGTGTTTACACCAAGCATAGTGAGGCCAATCTCTTCTGTAAGTTCACCCATTTGATCTAGTGAGAGCCCGTAGTTGTTGCTGATACGGCGTACTGTCTCTGAGGTCTGTGCCGAACCCATTGCGTCTTGAAGATCCTCAGGGAGCGAGTTGTATATCTCACGGAGCTGATCTGGTGTTAATGTGTTCATGCTGTAGTGGTTCCTGGAGGATTAGCAGGAGTCGGTGCTGACCTAGGTGCGTTTATTGGTGTACTACCAAAGAGGATCTTTAATTTTGGATTACTGTGTAGCTCAATAAATGTTGGGTGATCTTCTCCAAGATCCAACATCCCCTTTCGTAGTTTTTCTTTAGCATCATTTGAGAGTTTAGCCTTCCCCATTAAGTCTACAAGATCAAGTGGGTTCATCTTCCCGTACATTGTGGCAATGTCGGTCGTGTCCGCATCTTCAACAATCTTTGCCAGTTTGCGTCCCTCATCATCTTTAAGTCCTGTGACCACCTTTTCAATCTTAATTCTTCTCTCGTCTGAACCTCTTGGTAGACCAGCTATACCTTTTTCTGTATTACCAACCACTGCTTCAATATCTGCGGATTGCTCTTTTTTGCGTGTAGCATCCTTCCCCTCTCCACCTGCCTTCTCCATTTTTTCAACCTGCTCTGCGGTAAGTCGCTCACGCTGTCCTTCTACCCGTGCTTGCGTGAAGCCCCCGAGAGTCTTTGCCGCATCAAGTGTCTCTGCTTTCTCACGGTCAGAGAGACTATCAAAGTACTCTCTGCGCGCGGCAGTACTCATTCCTCCCAAGACGCGCGCTTTATCTGCAGGGTCTTCAATTCCCTTTGCCCGTTCAATTTGCTTCTTAACAATATCATCGTAACTCTTCCCGCCACCATACTTCCCTCCAGCCATAGAAGCACTTGCATTCTTAATAGGAATCCCCGCGGCTTTCTTTAAGATACCACCAGAGCCTGATGACCATCTCTTAACACGATCACTATCAGCGATTTGACGGCCGAGTCTCCCCACTGTATTGCGTCCCATGGCTCCTGTTGCTTGTCCGCGCATCCAATCAAGAGACTTAAGTACTCGCGCTTGCACTGCCCCTCCGCCGGCGGCACTCATCTTTTTTGCTTGGATGAGTCCTACGACAATGAGTGTAATGAGGATTGAGTACTGCAAAAAGATTTTGAATATCTGTTCAGATCCAGAGGCAAAAGTCTCTTGTGAAAAAAGTGCCACAGTACCCTTAGCGAGGACGAGGGTGATGTAGGCAAAGAAGAGGTACACCGGCGCAAAGAAGGCTTGACTAATAAGTGCGCCCCACCACTTAGTCATTACCTGTTTTATTTGTGGTAGGATAAATCCCATAAATGCGATTGGTGAGAGCACAATAAGAATCATTAACACCGCGGAACGGATAATCATTAGTGCTGCGACAATAATAAAACTCCATGCAGTGATGGTAATAAATGTTGCCGTCATGATTCCTGTCACTGTCTTTGCTCCAAATCCTTCAATACCCTTATAGAGAGAGTCAGAGCTCGATTCTTCTTCTGCATATTTCTGAAACTTCAATGCAGTCATATAATTAGCAGAAATTCCTGTTGTATTACGACTCTCTTCGGTGCACGGATCCCCTCCCCCCACAATGCTTGAATAGAATTGATAGGCAAAGATGTTAGATACATCAATAACAAAGCGCGTAAGCACGGCGCTAAAGTTAATGACGAGCGCAATGATCACGACCCATACAATTAACCTCTTTTGACTTTCTCCAACATTTAAAATAATAGAGATGGCAATGTAGAGGAGGATGAAGATGAAGAAGAAGTTAGCGATATTACGAGCGATAAGCCACCCCTGGGAGACAACAGCCGTCCCCATTAGACTCTTCATATCGCAGACATTAAATTGGACGGAAGCATCCAGAAGTTTGCCGCCCAACCAAAGGAAGTTGCCAGCAAGCCAAATGAGTGCGGTTGAAATAACATCCCCAATCCAATTTGTTAAATCACTGAAACTGGGAAGAAGAAATGAAAGCAATCCCCCTTCTCCTCCCACTGACTCTGTTACCATTGTGTTTTGTTTTCTTGCTATCTCATGCCATTCAGGAGTGTCAGGAGCGTTATACCCAGGAATTACTGGTAAAGGGGCTTGAGCATTTACTGTCTGGACTACACCAAAAAACAAAACAAAAATAGTGAGAAAAAAGAGTGTCCCCGCAATTATCCGTGAGCAGTGCTTCATCGCGTAATCGTTACATCTTTATATTCTGTACTGTTCGCATTCGTGCAAGAGATTTTGTATATCGGATTGGCACTGATGTAGATTTTTTTGTTTGAGATATCAAAAGTGAATGCGTACTTACCACGCAAAGCAGAATAATTCACATCTGTCTGTGAGAGTGTGTTATACGCTTCTTTGAATGACTGTGTCAGATTTTGATTTGAACTATTTCCCACTACAGTGAGGTTGGCATTGGTGCCAAGTGAGAGGGTGAAGCTTAACCCCGACGCGGCAGTAAGACCAGAGAGATCAATGGTTGTTTTTTGAGAGAGGAGAAATTGATCCGCCACGCTCGTTACTCTCCCCGTGCTCCATCCACTTAAGTCAGGACTCCGAGAGAGACTCACGGTAAAGGTGTATGGGTGTCGTACGGTGAGCGTCCCTGTTGGGGCGAGCTTGGTATCGCGCGATTTTGTAATCGTACTTGCACTCAACCAGTCGTTGACCGCACTGCACTCCGTTGCATTCCACGCATTCCAGGTAAGTTTTGTGGTGTTTCTATCCGCATCGGCCGCAATTGCAAGGGAGTTGGTTTCGGCAGTAAAGACAATCTTCGGGGGCTCACTCTCTAAGTAGTCGGGAGTACCATTTCCATTGGTATCTTTTTTAAGCCACTCTGTAATCTGTTTGATGATTGCTTCCTGTGAGAGTCCAGGGATGTTGAAGATTGATTGTAATCCATCAGGGAGACCTGGTAATGTATTTTTATTGTTATAAATTTGTTGCGCGAGTGTTGTTGGGTTAGTGATACCTCCTCCTCCGCCTATCCCTCCTCCTGCACTACTCCCCACCCAGCCAGAATCTTCACAAGGCCCTGGTCCGGGGCATGGATCCTCTTTTTGGAAGATGCTCTGTACTGCTACTCTGTCCTCCGTCTTCCCCACCTTTTCTAGGTTAGTTAACTCACTCTCTACGCGTGCAAACTCTGTCTTGCTAAAATCTTCCACCGACTGATCTGCTATCTCATTTTGACGCAGAGTTGACCCGACAATGTCTGCAAGGTAACTCTCGTTGATGGTCCCAGGAGTTTTGACCGTCCACTTTCTACAGTACTTCTTCCCATCAGCAGTTGTTACCCAGTTTTCTGTGGCACATTCACGAACAGGGAGAAATCCTTTTGCTGATGCAATTTCTTCTCTCGCGTTTGTCTCTGCGAGTGACTTTCTATAATTGAGCTCATCCTGTGCAAGAATTTTTGAGCCTCTGTAGTTGTTGCGTGGATCAAGTACCTTGAGCCACATATCCCACCCACCTTGTGAGAAGTCGTTGGTAAAGGCGTTGAATTCATCTTTCGTGATAGTAGACCCGAGAGATGTCCTCAATCGTGATTCCTCACTCTCCCCTGCTGCTTCAGAGACTGCAAGATTTTTGCGGATGCTATCGGTGAAGATATTTGGATTTGCTGAAGAGTTGAGTGTGGTTAAATCAGCATCAAAAACTCCGTAGGCCTCACTGCGTACAGACTTGAGGTGCTCGTCCATATTTGCCACATAGAGCGGCTGCTTATTTTCCGAACTACTCTCTGTCCCGCTGGTACCGAGGAGTGCGGGAGAAACTTCATAACCCTTCTTAATGTTGTTCTCTATGAAGGACTGTTTGTGTTCAAAGATTGCCTTTGCCGCGGCCTTGCGCGCATTGGGGTCATGGTAGAGCACTTGTGCCTCCATTACATACTGCACGCGTCGTATCGCCTTTAAGTGCATACAGATATCTACCAAGAGATCGTTGCCGTGCGTTACTTTTTTATTGATGCCCGTGGTGAGCGAGAGGAGCTCCCCCACTTCATGCACGGGAACATAGTCGCCACCGGATGATCCTCCCGAGGTAGTATTCCCTGTTTCTGCGACACACTCTTTGAGGTCGTTCTCGGCACGACCATTAATAATTTCTTGAGCAATTGTTTCTTGTGGGCCGTAATCAAAACCAGCTTGAATAAGACTGTTATCGTTTGCCCTTTGTTCCTCTGCCTGTACCGTGAGCGACCCTACAAAAAAGATTGAAAGAAAGGCGATTCCGAGCGAGATTATAATGAGTGTATGTTCTCGTACCTTCATAGACTTATAGTGACGGCATTTTTTGAATCAAAGCGTACCCCCTCTCCTTTGAAATATGCGTTTATCTCACCGAGCACTGCCAAGAGTTCGGGCTTTTTCTTTTCGTATGCCTCAGCACTGGCGAGCGCAAACGCAGGTTCACGCTCCACTTGCTCCATAGTATACGCGAGCTCTGCTAATTCTGTGAGTGAATTGAGGAGTTTAAGGTGGATTACGCTCGCTGACTCTGGCACATCAAGAACGAGTAACTCTTTGGTAATTGTAATAAGTAGTGTTTCTTCTGCCTTAATCCGTTCTATACTCCCCGAATCTTTTTTTGAGAGCACTGCAATAGTATTACTCGCTGCAGAGCCAAATCCTGTGCTGAGTGGCCGTAAGTTTGTGCGCAAACTTGCCCCATAGTTTATGAGAAAAGCCTGATCCTTTGAGTCCACTGTATGGATATCAAATGCGGTGTAAGTAAGTGTTGGTTTTAAATCCTCCGTTGTGGGTATTATGGTGCCCCCTCCCTCGCTCACACTCTCGTGAATTGCGGCACGGGCAATGTCCTCCTTATTTGAGAGGGTATCTCCTGGTGACTTTTTCTTGGGATCTCTCCCGAGGGCGACCTCTTCACCATCCCCTGTTCCGTCTCCATCACTATCTGTTGAATGTATGTCAGTACCCCAGAGTCGTTCTTCCCAATCTCGCAGGCCATCCTTGTCGCTGTCGGCAATCTCGGCTTTTGCATCCTTTTTCTCTGCGGTGTAGAGCGCATTGCCAATTTCTCCCCGTTCTACTTTCCCACCAAACCACCATAGAAAAGCGAGTACACAAACAAAGGCCGTGAGTAGACCAGCGGCAAACTTATTCATAACTGTAAGTATAGCGTGATTTTGAGTGCCTGTTGGGTGGATAACGCAATTACAGTATACTACTTATATGAGGCGCATCCACCTTATCTTCGTACTAGGCGCACTTATCTCCCCCGGTATTGTATATGGGGCTTCTTTTTCTCCATCAATGCGTGCGACACTACTCTTGCTCTTACGAAGGTTGGCTCTGTATCCCACGCCGATCTCTACCGTGCCTACCACCGTTGTGGTGAGTGCGAGCACTCCCATGATTACTGCACTCTCGCCTTCCCGCGGGGTCTCGGGGACTGAAATAGTGATACAGGGTAAGGGTTTTACGGCAAGTAATACCGTGCATACCATATTTGAGACGCGCTACTCTGTCCCATCACAAAAAAATGGTACAGAAATACGCTTCATTCACCGTTACCCACCCGTCGTACAGTCGGAGGAAGAAGCTCTCTCTACCCTCTCACATTGGGGCATCAGCTTAGGTGCTCCGGGATTACCTCAAAACCCAGTTCATGGAAACACCCAAGATATTTTTCTGTATATTCATAATGAGAATGGCGACAGTAACACGGCCACTTTTATAGAGCAGCTGGACCCTTAGTATGAAAAAGATACTTATTACACTGGCTTTTTTGGCAACACTTCTCCCTTCTCCTCTTTTTGCGGCTGGCACACTCCCCTTTGGCGGCCGGATTACAGGACGGCCAATCTATTGTACTTGTACTGTAGGTCATGTAGTGATGGTAGGTCCTCCTCGTGCAGGGAGATATCACTATGTTCCTGGTAGTACCCGTCTATATCAATTTCACAATGTATCCTCTCCAGGGACTTGGCTCTTAGGGAACTATATCCCAGGTACTGGTAACGCGTGCTATATAAGAGTCCGTCATCATTGCCAAATCATCCCTAATGAAGGGATTATCTCTATTGTGGGGACTTCGTAGCGATCTCTAGTGCATATCGGACAGGTATAGGAGGGTAGAAGATAGTGGGGAAGCTGTCAGGAGAAATATTTTCTGTGACTCCTACAGGTTTAAACTCATCATTGAGCCATAAAATGTCTATAGCGTAGTTCATATCTTTCATCCAGAAGCCGTGTAGTCCCACTTCCTCAAACACAAAGAGCATCCCCTCATTAGGAGCAAGTCTCGTGGTACCCGAGAGTCCCTGAGCCCGCTCTCTTGGTGTATCTACAACGCGCACGCGATAATCTACTCCTTCTACAGTAATGACTGAAGTTCGACTCCAGTCACGAGCTGAAGTCGGACTTCCGCTTCCAGAAGGAAGTCCGACTTCAAGAATGACAAGAGCTAAAGCGGCGATTATGAGGTATGAGACGCGAGGCATAGCCATTGTGTGAGTGTGAGGTCTTCAGCTCGGGCCTTCTCATCAACACCACATCCGGTAAGTAGCCCAGCATCTGCTTCAATATTATTCTTGAGCATTTTCCGCTTAGACGAGAAACCCTTTTTTATGAGAGTAAAGAATTGTTCTTCAGAAACCTGTGTAAAATGCGCCCGCGATATGTCCTGTATGCATATAATTGCCGAATCTACCTTCGGTGCAGGGCTAAAAGATCCACTCCTTACCGTCTGCTCATAGTACGGCTCCCCGTATGCCTTAACCGAGAGCGAGAGGATGCTCTCCTTCCCGTCCTTTGCAAGGATCCGCTCGGCAACATCCTTTTGTATGAGGAGCACCATCCGCTCTGGCTGTCGTCTTGCTGATAAAAATTTCTTAATGATGGCTCCTGTGATGTAGTAGGGAATATTCGCAACAACCTTATAAGAAAAGCCATAAGATGAGAGTGTTTCCGGATCAAAATCCAATATGTCCTGCTCTATAAGATCAAGACGGCCGTCGCATATTGCGTCATTGAAGCGCTCACGCAAGTACATCACAAGTGCGGAATCTTTTTCAACAGCGACCACCTTAGCCACGGATGTGAGAAGTATTTCAGTTAGCACTCCTTTCCCAGGTCCGATCTCAAGTACGATATCATCCGCATTGACATCGCCTGCATCACGGATTGCCGAAAGGACACTCTGTGAGTTAAGAAAGTGTTGCCCGAGGCTCTTTTTTGCGTACATTAATCCCACTCTATCACATCCTCGGAATCCATGGGGTGTATCGCCTCCATGTCTATAAGATCGTCGCTGATATCAAGGAGGAATTCGGAGGGGAGATTGATTCTCCGTGAGCCGTAGATGGTTCTTGTCTGTGCGTACGAGAGATACAATTTCTCCCGTGCACGAGTAATTGCAACATAAAAGAGTCTTCGCTCCTCTTCCGCATTACGCCCATCACCCGAGATGCGTGCGTGAGGGAATAGGTCTTGCTCAAGTCCAACCACAAATACATAGTTAAATTCTAGCCCTTTTGCGGCATGCACAGTCATCATCCGCACTCCCTCCTTCCCTTTCTCCTCCTCTTCCTCTTCTGCAGAGAGGAGTGCCGCATCGGTGAGAAAGCGCTCTATCCCCTCCTCTCTCGGGAGTGCGTCGTACCCGTTCGCGATAGTTACTAATTCTCGCAAGTTTTCTAACCGTTCCTCTCCCTCATCACCTCCCTCGCGTAGTTCTCTTTCCCATCCACTCTCTATAAGTACATATTTCATTACTTCAGAGAGTGGTACTTGCTCTACCTTCTCTTTAATATGCGAAAGGAGAGAAAAAAATTGTTGAGCACCCCGTGCCGCAGTTCCTGTTAAGGCACTCTGTGCCCCAGAAAAAATTTTTGCCACGGCGGCCTTCCCCAAGCCTCGTCTGGGAGTATTGATAATACGCTTCACACTCTCTATATCTTCCGTATCTAGTGCTGCGCGCAGGTATGCGAGCATATCTTTTACTTCTTTGCGTTCAAAGAAGCGAGTTCCCAGTACGCGGTAGGGTATGCCGAGAGAGAGGAAAGCTTCTTCCAGTGCGCGAGATTGAAAGTTTGCCCGATAGAGTACTGCAATATCCGATGCTCGCACACCACCAGAGTGGATTGCTTCTCGGACTTTTTTTGCCACCTCACGGGCTTCCCCTGTCTCATGGAGCGCGGTGATTAGTCCTATCTTTTCGCCAACTTTATTTTTAGTGAAGAGTGATTTTTCTGTTCGTTCCTGATTTTTTTGTATCACCTCATTTGCGGCTGCGATAATGGTTTGTGTTGAACGATAGTTTTCTTCCAGTATTACCACCGCGGCTCCAGGGTAGTCGCGCTCAAAGTTGAGCATATTGGTAAAGTCGGCACCTCGCCACCCATAAATAGATTGGTCAGCGTCTCCCACGACGGCAATATTTTTGTATTTTTTCGC
The DNA here is from genome assembly GCA_964401135.1 of uncultured Candidatus Saccharibacteria bacterium. Lineage (GTDB taxonomy): Bacteria > Patescibacteriota > Minisyncoccia > Phycocordibacterales > UBA9988 > UBA9988. Next base: position 236,410 of record CAYNXC010000001.1, on the reverse strand, counting down.
AAGGAGTGATACCAACTCATACTGGGCAGTGTTTGTGTCTTGGTATTCGTCGATATGTATGTAGCGCCAGCGATCTTGATACTGTCCCAAGGTCTCAGGGTCACTACGGAATAGCTCCACCGTCTTCCCCACGAGATCATCGAAGTCTAGCATATGTGTCTTTTTACACAGATCCGCATAGCGACGCCAGATTTGTGCGACCCTTCTCCTGAAGGGGTCGCGTGCTTTCTCGTCATAGGTAACACGGGAAACCATAGCGTTCTTTTCTCGTGAGATCGCGGACAAAATTTTCCTTGGTTCGTGTTCTTTTTGTGAGATACCAAGCTCATCCATTGCTTGCTTGACGAGGGAGAGGGAATCCTCTTTATCTGCAATGTGGAAGTATCTTGGATATCCAATCTTTGATGCGTTCTCACGGAGTATATACACGCAGAGTGCGTGGAAGGTGCTCATAAACGGAATGCTTTTTCCTTCTGGGGTTAAGAGCCGGACGCGATCACTCATCTCTTTTGCCGCTTTATTGGTAAAGGTAACGGCAAGTATAGACTCGGGCGCTACCCTGTTCTCCATGAGTCGCATAATGCGGTGAGTGAGTGTTTTTGTCTTTCCGGCGCCTGCTCCTGCAACAATGAGAAGCGGTCCTTCTGTCATCTCTGCCGCTTTCCGCTGTTGTTCATTTAATCCTTCCAATGATTTCATGACGGTCTCTAGTATAGCGTCCTTTTTGCCCTCTCTGAAGTGCGCTATAATTTGCGTATGCCAGAACATTTTTCGCCAGAAGCAGTACCTGCTGAACTGCTTGAGTTGAGTAAGGCAATTGAATCACGCAGAAATGCGATAGAAACAGAGCAGGGGGTGAGTAAAGAGAAGGACTTGGTCCGCCAAGTATTACACGAGGAGATTTTTAGTGGAGGAGGGGTGCCTATAATACAGAGCTCCCCAACCGCTCATTACCTTGATGCAATGGATGATGATTCACTTACCGAGCTGAATGCCTACATTACACGCATCCCTGAACTGGGTATGAAGAAAACTATTGCACTTATTAAACAAGAACGACCTTTTTTGATGGATGCGTTCCATGATGCACTTACGGATAAGCTCTATGACGAGTTAAAACATAATGGTCTCATTACCTAGCCTGTTGTGGATAGCTGGTGGAGGGATTGCTGCACTCTCGTGCGCGGTGATGCTGGTACTCCTCTTTCAGTGGTTTAGAAGTCCGCGCCTCTCTACCCTCTCGTATGTACTCTTACGCATCTCTGTGCCTCGTGGTACGGGAGGAGATGCAGAGAGAAGACTCCGAGATATTGCGCTCTCTGAACAGCTCTTCTCTTCACTCTCTGCCATCGGGAGGCCGGTTGTGTTTGAGGTCTCGGTACATCACATTGGAGAGGAAATTTATTTCTATACATCAGTGCCTCGTGAGAGTGCAGCGTATGTAAGTGATCAGGTGCGAGGCCTGTACCCTGAGGCACGCATTGAGCGTGTGAACGACTATTCAGTATTCAATCCGCATGGTATTGCGGTTGCGGGGTATCTTTCACTCAAAGAGTCGTTTATCCTCCCCATCCGGACATATCGTGAGTCCTCGCTAGACACCTTTACGCCAATCGTGAGCACCTTATCTCACCTAGAGAGTGTAGGGGACGGTGCCTCACTGCAGTTTCTTATCCGCCCCGCTGATCAAAATGCGAAGAAGCGCCTCGTATCAGCACTTGAGCAACTAAGAAAAGGAGTAAAGCTTGAAGATGTAAAGAAAGGAGTTAGTTTTGGGCTAAAAGAGCTCCATGAAGAGCTTACCGCAACACCGAGTAAGAAGGTAGAGATTCAACCCGCATCCCTCGTTGATACAGAATCTGTTGCTATGCTTGAGCGGAAGGCGGGCAGTCCCCTCCTTTCTGTGATTGCCCGTATTGTAACTTCTGGCGGGAATGAAGATAGGGCACATGACCTCTTTACTTCTATTGCGGGGTCTTTTTCCCAATTCACTACCACAAAACATAACGGCTTTGTTACGGTGCTTCCTCGCGACACACAGTCGCTCTTGTATCGTTACTCATTCAGAGAGTGGAGAGATGCCGAGAGTATGTATTTGAATACAGAAGAGTTGGCTAGTATCTTCCACTTACCTACCAACTCCTTAGACATCCCTCGGGTAAGTTGGTTGCGCACACGAGAGTCGGCTCCCCCCGCAAATCTTTCCCAAGAAGGAGTCACCATTGGTGAGAACCTGTTTCGTGGCGATGCACAGGCGGTGCGCCTCTCCACCACTGATCGTCTACGGCACTTCTACCTCATTGGCCAGACAGGTACGGGGAAGAGCTCTCTTCTGCGCACTATGGCGGCACAAGATATTGAGGCTGGGAACGGCCTCTGTGTGATAGACCCGCATGGCGATCTTATTACCGACCTCTTGAGCGTCGTGCCAAAGAGCCGTATTAATGATGTCATCGTGTTTGACCCCGGAGATCGCGAGCGTCCACTAGGGCTTAATATGTTGGAACATCAGACAGAAAAGCCGGAGGAACGAACCTTTATTGTGAACGAACTCCAGTCTATTTTTAACCGTCTTTTTACGGCGGAGACAATGGGGCCAATGTTTGAGCAGTATATGCGTAATGCACTCCTTCTTCTTATGGAGGATATGAAGAATGAACCCGCCACTTTGATTGAGGTGCCGCGCATCTTTACCGATCCGGAGTTTAGAAAGCGTAAGCTCTCTCGCATCCTCAACCCGGTTGTCATAGATTTTTGGGAAAAAGAGGCAGTGAAGACATCTGGAGAACAGGGGCTTGCGAATATGACCCCCTACATTACCTCGAAGTTTAATAATTTTATTGCAAACGATTACATTCGACCTATTATTGGGCAAACTTCATCGTCATTTAACTTTAGGGAAGTGCTTGATACGAAGAAGATTTTACTCGTTAATCTCTCAAAAGGGAAGATTGGAGATCTTAATGCAGGTCTCTTGGGGATGATTATTACCGGACGCATTCTTTTGGCCGCGCTTGCTCGAGGTGATATGTCGGAACAATCACGAACAGATTTTTATCTCTACATTGACGAGTTTCAAAACTTTACCACAGACTCAATTGCGGTTATTCTCTCCGAAGCACGCAAGTATCATCTCTCACTTACTCTTGCACATCAGTTTATTGCCCAGCTTTCGGATACCATCAAGGCGGCAGTCTTCGGAAATGTGGGGTCACTCGCACTCTTCCGTGTGGGGGCTGAAGATGCCGAGTATTTAAAGCAGTATGTAGAGCCAACCTTTTCTGCATCTGATCTCATGAGTACAGAAAATCGTCACGCAATTATGAAGCTCTTGGTGAACGGGGAGCCCTCACCTGCATTCGCTATCCAAACGCGCACTACCGAGAGAGGATCTCAAGAAGTTGCAGAAAAATTAAAAGAACTTTCCCGCCTCTCATATGGGAGAGATCTTACAAGTGTTGAAGCCGCCATCCTTACCCGTCTGCGCAGTTGAGAGACTTGAAGCATATCCCTCCCTCTGTTAGGATGTACGATGCCTGTATGGAAGTAATGGCTGCACGGATATTGGCTTATACTATACCTTTTTAAAAACTCCCCGACTCCTGTACGAGACGGAAATCAAAGAACACACTCACTCCGCGGTAAGCAGGCTCTGTTTGTCGTCTTCGTCTGCCTTTTCTCTTTGTTGGATCACAACACTACCTTTGTAGATTTTTTCTCACTCATTAAAGAACGACTCGTCTATGTCGGCAGACAAGAGGCATTGGCCTCACAATCTTTAAATTCCCAGACCATACCCCTCCTTCAACCAGCAGTAAACCAAAACCCACATCCAGCAAGAGGTGGTGGGGATACGATTATTGTGGGGAATGCTCTCCTCGCAGATTCGGGGCCCCTTGGTACTGTTGCGGATATAAAGGAGGCTCCTCCAAGCGATCAAATCAGTCTCTATGTGGTACGCGAGGGGGACACAATTGGCGGAATTGCAGAGATGTTCGGAGTCTCTCCCTCAACTATTCTCTGGGCAAATGACCTTACCAGTGGATCAAAAGTGTCTCCTGATCAGACTCTCGTCATCTTGCCAGTGTCTGGAGTCCGTCATACGGTCAGAAAAGGAGATACCGTAAGCCGTATCGCCAAACGCTATGGAGCCGACAGTGAAGAGATTGCTCAATTTAACGGAATCGATGTACATCACCCTCTTATCGTAGGGGCGCTTATTATGGTCCCCGATGGAGACATTACTGTTTCTTCTGGCCAATCTACCATTCCTATTGCAGATAATTCTACAAAGAAATCAGTCAGTGGTTACTTTATTAAACCTCTTACTCGTTCTATGCGCTCTCAAGGCATACATGGCTACAATGGTATTGATCTTGCCTCTCCTGTTGGTACAACAGTCATGGCCGCCGCAAGTGGTCAAGTCATCGTGAGCCGTTCAAGCGGCTGGAATGGCGGCTACGGGAACTATGTGGTCATTAAACATGGTAACAGCACGCAGACACTCTATGCGCATATGGATAGCATTACTGTCTCTCAAGGTATGTTTGTTGAGCAAGGTGACGCTATTGGTACTGTCGGGATGACTGGACGCTCTACTGGCGCCCACCTCCACTTCGAAGTCCGCGGCGCACAGAATCCTTTCTAGCTATTGAGTGTGGGGCTAAAGAGAGCGATGGTGTCAAAGCTCTCTAATGTCTCTTGTGTGAGTACTCCATCGTGGACGATACCAGAGAGAATTGCGTCCGCCTCCTCTTCAATATTTTTTCCAGTCTCAATGAGCCACTCTATGTGCCGCTCTCCTGCACGGCTTGATACAATCAGGACTGCCTCTTGTGTTATGTCGGGGAAATTGAGTATAGCTTCTCGTAACTCCTCTTTCGCATGCTCAAATTGTTCTACATAGATAAGTACAGCAGGGCGATGTGCTACATATTCTCGCATCGTATTGGATATTGTTGTGACATCTGTATAGTGTGGGAGAGAGATATGTATGAATGCTTCTTCTCCACCAAAGAGAGTTCGCGCGAGTGCTTGTGCCACTACCAGCTTTTGTTCTTCTGGCCCTAAGAAGAGGAGTCTTGTAAGTGGCCCACCTTTCTTTTTTGAGTCCACATACTTTTTCTGTATCGTCTGCGAAATCTCTTTTATCGCTAGTGTTTGTGCAGGAGCGCAAACATTCATCTCTTTTGTAATATCAGAAAGGCGATGAGCACGGATATGATCCCTTTCATCTTCCGGCATAAGTCGTGCCTCTTTTAGAAACTGTTCACAAACCGTGCGGTTGATGAGAAAAATGTTTTTTTTGCGCGCCCAGGGAATGATCTCTGATAGTTTCGCAATACCATTTTCTTCGCTCGTGTATCGTGCGAGGAGTACGATTGCCGGATAGTTTATCTCAATGTAACGACTAGTACTTATACGAAGTAATTGTGCTTCAAGAAGCGCAATCTCTCCTTCTTCAGAGAGAGGTTCCACAACGATGGTGTGGAGCCCTGCTCGTACCTCTTCTGTTATGGGGAGATCTCGATGCTGTTCTTTATGCACGCATACGAGTATCTTACTGTGTCTTATGGTAAGGAGAGACTCTAATATGATCTTATTATGCGGAGCATCAATCACGAGGATGATATTATGTACTCGTTGTAACTCTTCTCGTATCATAGTACATACTTTTTTTAATCCCTCTGCCTCTGTGAAGCTCTGAGCCAAAAGATTGGACTCTAGCATCACCACGCGGAATGACTCTAGCTGTGGCACGATGTGTCCGCTCCCAATTTCTCTCGCAAGTCCTATAGTGAGACTCCTGTATGCTCTCTCATGTTCCCCAACAATGAGGACATGCGCATTTTTTTCTTTCATGAGTATCTCCTCCACTTTTCTCAGTTCCCTGTTGTGTGTGATGAAGCGTACAGTGGGAGGGACAACGATGTCGTGTGCGTAATGATCAAGTGTGGGCGTGTCTCCTTTTGCCCAATCCTTCGCAATGCCAGGGATGCGATTTAAGGCTCCCCTCCTCCACCACAACTCTCTTTCTCTTATCCATCCACTCTCTCGTTCTATCCACTCTGCTGTGCCAATAAACTCACTCTGTGTTAGCCCCACTTCTTCTAAGAGTTGTCTGAGTTCTTCACTTTTTTCTATGAGCACTCGCGCAATCTCTTTTAGTGTGATGTGTCCCTCATGCTCTTCAATAAGTTCTTTTGAAACAAATGCGTGTGTAAGCTTTGAAATTTTTTCTTGAGCGATACCTGCGCGTAAAAATAATTTGCGCCCCACGGGACTTGTGATACATGCACGGAGTAGATTTTTTTTATGATGAAACAATATTCGTCCCGCTTCAATTGAGCAGGGTCCCTCATGTTCTTCTACTCGCCCAAGGAGTGAATGGATGTAACTCTTTACGAGATACCACGAGAGAATGAGAGAACTTACCATTAAGAGTCCTCCAATGAGAGGCATACGCGCCTCTTTCCAAGATGGGTCACTGTACCCGAGTATGGTACAGAGTACAAAGAGAATAATGATGCAGTCCGCAACGAGTAAAAGAAAGCGTTTTTTTCTAGGTGAAACAATACGCTCTGCGCGCAAAGCCCTCTGTAACCCTGTACTCATCTGCTCGGTAAGTGAGTATGCCATACTACAAAAATAGGAGAGAGAATCCAGTAATGAAACAAAATACAATAATGCCAGGGATGATAGCCCATAAGAGGAGTGCAAGTATAGTGAGTCCTCCTCCGATGATGAGGGATGCACAACCGGTTGCGATAATAATACTTCGGAGGATGATACCAACAATCCGGAGGACACTATTTAGAGTAATGAGTGAGAGATACTCCGCACTCGTTTGCACACTCGCGAGCCCTCCATGAAAATTTTTCCATGGAGAGAAAAAAGTGCGCAGGAGCTCTCGTATTGAAAAAAAGTGGTATAAGAAATAGAGCAGGTTGTACGCGTTTTCTGCGAGGTCGTGATACCCGCGCGTGTAGTGCCATACGAGATAATTTCCGACGAGAGAAAGATACTGCATCCTTGTAAGTATACTACGGATGAAATATGTGATGCTACGAAAAAAAGAATGAGAGAATACCAGATCCTCTTTTCCGCTCAAGCATCCGCAGTGTGTGCGTGAGCTTCTTGTGTCGACGCACAAGGTCGCGATAGATTCTCCTCCTCACTATTCTCAAGCCAACGGCAGAGTTGAGTCCGTCAATCTCTCTGCGGACAGATGAAACAAATTGGTACTTACTCATAATGATGTGACTAATTTGTTCTATATTTCGCTTCTCGGACGGTCTTTATTATTAATATCCTGTTTTTTCTTTTGGCCTATACTGTAGGGCCTCAAGGAGGTGCTCCGGAGTAATGTCCTCTGCTCCACTCAAGTCGGCGATTGTTCGCGCAAGCTTGATGAGACGATGGTAGACGCGTGCCGAGAGATTGAGTCGCGTCGCAGAACTATTGAGTACATCCGCAGCCTCTCCAGATAATGGGCAGAAGCGCTTGATCTCTCGCACGCTCATTCCACTGTTGGTGCAGAGTCCCGGCACTTCGCGGAAACGCTTTTCTTGTACTCTGCGTGCTCGTGCAACTCGCTCGCGTACTTTTGCACTCCCCTCTCCTTCAGCGTCGCTCCCTAATTTCTGTGGATCAACTTGTGGGACAGAGAGCCAGAGATCTATACGATCAATGATAGGACCAGAAATTTTTCGTTCATACTTCATGATGGAGGATTGAGAACAGACGCACTCCTTACCGCGTACTCCCCTATTCCCGCAGGGGCATGGGTTCATCGTTGCAATTAGAATAAAGTCAGCAGGGAATGAGAGCGTTCCCTTTGCCCGTGAAATAGAAATGACACGATCCTCTAGTGGCTGCCGTAAGGACTCCAGTACGCGCCGCTCAAACTCGGGGAACTCATCAAGAAAGAGCACTCCACGATGCGCAAGTGTAATCTCTCCGGGGCGGGGGCTTGCACCGCCGCCAACCATAGAGACATAGGATGCTGTGTGATGCGGGGATCGTAAGGGTGGATGAGTAACAAGATCTTCTTGTAGAATGCCTGCCGAGGAGTGTATGCCCGTTACTTCTAAAATATGTTCAAACGAGAGTGGCGGTAGTACACCAATGAATGCTTTTGCAAGCATCGTCTTTCCTGTCCCCGGTGGGCCAGACATGGCAATGTTGTGTCCACCAGCCGCGGCAATCTCAAGCCCACGCTTGGCACTCTCTTGCCCCTTGACATCCGCAAAGTCGGTTAGGTGTGAGGACTGTTCAAAAATAATTTCTGTTTTTTCTTGCGGGATGATGATGGAGGGCTTAGTACTCTGCTCTTGAAATGGCGAGAGATGTTCAGCTAATTGCTTGAGTGTACGCACTGGGAATATCTGTATCCCCTCTACAAGTGCCGCTTCACGAGCATTCTCTTGTGGGAGGTAGAGTCCGCTGAATCCGGCGCTCTTCGCTTTTTGCGCCATCATGAGTGCGCCGCGCAAAGGTCGCAATGCTCCGTCTAAGGCAAGTTCACCTAAAAAGAGCTTCTCTTTCGGATTGAAAGAGAGCTCTCGTGTGGCGAGAAGATGTGCGAGAGCAATGGCGAGGTCAAAAGAGGAGCCCTCTTTTTTGACATCCGCCGGTGAGAGGGAGACTATCACCTTCAAGTTCCCTTTTTGCGGCGATTTGAAGCCGGAGTTTTTTATTGCGGCTGTAATCCTATCTTTGGATTCTTCAACCGCCTTGTCGGGAAGTCCGACAATAGAGAAAGAGTGAAGTCCCTGCGAGATATCTACTTCTACATCAATGATATCTGCCGAGAGCCCGCTCACCTGTGCGCTATGCACCTTCGCAAGCATGACTCAATTGTAGCAGATTTACTGTTATCCGCCGTTACTGTCTGAGCTCAAATGTTCTTTACAGGTTCGAGCAGAGGGGCTGGCGCTGAGTCGGTCTTCTTCTATCTTTTCACCACATACCACACATATCCCGTAGTTTCCCTCTTCAATGCGCTTGAGTGCCTCGCGTACATTTTTTAGGTGAGCTTCAAGCGGTTGCTCGGTTGCAAGTCGTTCATCCAACTCTTCAAGCCGGTCGGCAACCTCATCACGGAAGCCAATCGGATCTGTTTCTGCTGGTTTTGCGTTGTAATTGCCCGGATTTAGTTCATCTTTATCTCCAATATAGCCCAACTCGGACTCCAAACTCTCTTTTTCTGCGAGAAGTTTCTTTTTTAGCGCGTCTGTATTCATAGTTGCAGTGTAACAGAGCCTGTAGAGGCTGTCTAACCTGGAATAATGACCCTCCGGTAGAGCTCGGCAAGAGTCTTTTCGTCTTTGGTAATGATGATAACGCCTTGTGCACTCAAAACGGTGTATACAAGACGAGTGTTCCCCGTAGTATCTCGCAAGATGCGCGCATCTATATTGAGTCCAGAGAGTACCTTATCTTCAAATGTCCCACGCAGGAGCCCTTCATCCACCGTGCTCCCGCTTACAAGCGGGATCAGATCTTTGGCTAGTGTCGTGTCTTCCCACTGGAGCATACCAGAGAAGGCGTTCTGTGGGGCCTTGCTTGAGAGAATAATGTAGGCCGCGTTTGGTACCAATTGGTAGGCTCCGTAATCAAAGGAGTTATCAAGTGAGCGCACTAGGAGTCCTGGCGCAGATGCTCCTACACGATTGAGCCACTCCCCTACCCCTAACACGACAGGGCTTGAGGTTGGTGTTGCTTGGTAGGTAAAGTAAGCGCGCGTTAAACCTGTTTTATGTGTCTCGGTAATAATTTTCTGAGTGATGATACTGCGCAGGTTCTCTGGATTTTTCCCCGTAGTATCAATAGCGATTGTTTGTTCTGCTGTAACGAGGGCGCCTGGAGCACTTGGCTCCTTCGCCGCTCCTGGGATACTCCCCTGTGATGAAAAAATGATGTAGGCCGCGCCGCCCCCAAGCGCAAGGAGCGCAAGGAGTCCTCCTCCGAGCCACCAGAGTATTGGACGAGATCGCGTTGGTTCCTCTTCTGCTACATAACGCTTTTGTGAATGTGCGTTGAGTATTGGCGTCCCGACAGGAACAGCAGATCCTGCCCATGTAGGGGATGCCTCTTTCTTTTGTGCTCGCTCCAAGTCACTCTTCATGGTGCGGAGCTGATTGATACCCAGCGCTTGGCGCTTTAACATACTGATCTGCTCCTCCGCTTTGCGCGCTTTTTCAAGACGACTATTTTCTCGTTGTTTTTGTTCTCGTTCTTCTGCCTCTCTCAAAATACGCGCCTCTGCTTCTTTCTTCTGGCGTGCGAGTTCAAGTGCCTGTGCTTGTTCTGCTTGCTTTTCCCTCTCTGATTGTAGTTCTGCTTCGCGCTTCTCTCGCTCTAATTGCCGCTTCCGCTGTTCGGGACTTGCCATTGCAAGCGCCGCTTTGCGGCGCTGTTCATCAAGCGGCATCATGGCATCTTTTTATCTAATGATTCTAGGTTAGAATACAGATCCTCCTCTTCATCCAAGAGTTTTTGGTACGCTTTGGTGTGTATATCAACTTCTTCTTCAATGTCGGTAAGAGCCTCCTCGCTCTGCCATTTTTTCTCTTCTGCCGCGCGGCGTCTTTTTTGTACCTCGTAACGCTCTTTCTCTATCACCTGTCGTTCTTCTGCTACCACATTGATACGCTCTTTCTCTTCCAGAGCCGTCTCTTCCGCCTCTATTTTCTTTTCTTCTTCCAAGAGTGGCATCAGAGTTTGGCGGGCGCGAACACGCTTCTCGTCAAGTGCAATCCACGCGAGCTCCAGCTTTTCTTTTTCTTCCTTGATACTTTCCAAGCGTCGCTCTGCCACCTCGCGCTTTTTGTGGAGTTCTTCACTGCGCTCGCGCTCTTCTCGTCTTGCGGCATACTCTGGCCCCTCCATCGCGAGACGGGCCGCTTTTAGTTTATCGTCCAGAGCTACCGGGTCTGCCGCCGCCGCGTCTCCCCCTGCGTTCTTCTGATGTGTGTCCATGATCACTCCCATTATATCCCATACTGGCGGAACGAGTGAAGCCTTTTTTCTCTGCAAGGCTCGGATCGGCATCTTTAATAGAGAGACTTACTTTTCCCTTCTCTGGGTCAAGTCCACAGATGGCAACCGGCACTTTCTCTCCTACGGAGAAGAACCCAGTTACAGTATCAATGCGATAGGGCGCTATCTCTGAAATGTGCACGAGTCCTTCTTGTGTTGGTCCAATTTTTACCACAATGCCAAAGTCCAATACTTTGATTACCTCTCCCTCAAAGCGCTCTCCTACTTGGTACTCGTGAGTTATCCCCTCAACAGTCTCTTTTGCCTTTGTCACCGCCTCTACCATGCCGGAGATGTAGACTGTTCCATCGTCCTCTATCTCAATGTCTGCACCGGTATCTTCAATAATTGAGTTGATCACCTTCCCTCCCGAGCCGATGACTGCGCCAATCTTCTCAACAGGGATACTGATTTGGATGATTCGCGGTGCGGAGGGCGCTAGATCTGCGCGAGGCGCAGGGATTGCAGTGGTAATAGTCTCTAGAATGTGAAGCCGCGCGGCCCTCGCTCCGTCGAGAGCCTCATTTAAGATTGCAACGGGAATGCTCCCCACTTTGATGTCTAGTTGGATAGCGGTTACCCCTTCCTTGGTTCCCGCAACCTTAAAGTCCATATCGCCATGCTCATCTTCTGGGCCTTGAATGTCGGTGAGTATCTGGTACGGAGTCGGACATCCCTCTGGAAGCTCGACTCCGTTATTCCCCATCATCACCCCCATCGCAATCCCTGCAACAGGATTTTTAATCGGTACGCCACCATCCATGAGGGCTAAGGTACTTCCGCAAACGCTCCCCATTGAGGTGGAACCGTTTGAGGCCATTGACTCTGACACGATGCGGATACTGTAAGGGAACTTCTCTTTTGGAGGGATGACTGCACGGAGCGCCTTTTCTGCAAGTGCGCCGTGGCCAATGGCACGACGATTGGTGCCCCCCATGCGTCCGGTCTCTCCTGAAGAGAATGGAGGGAAGTTGTAGTGGTGCATAAAGTACTTCTTAGTGCGCACTTCCATACCCTCAATTACTTGTGAGTCCTTAGGGCTCCCGAGAGTGAGTACCGAGAGGATGTGTGTCCCGCCACGGTAAAAGAATCCTGCTCCATGGACGATACTTGAGAGTCCTCCCGCTTGCGCAAAGAGAGGTCGTACCTCGTCAACCTTCCGGCCATCAGCACGGCGCTTTTTTGTGATTGCCTCTGTGTGGAGGAGGTTATTGACCGAATCCATATAGTAATCCAAGGCGTCATTTTTTGGCGCATCAGGGGATTGTCCCAAAATGAGCGTCATCCATTCCTCCTCAAGCGCGTGGATTGCCTCTTTCCCTGCTCCGCTAAAGATGGCCGAATCAAGTTTCGGCTCAATTTCTTTCTTAAAGATTGCAATAATCTCTGGGGCAAGTACTGGTTTAGGCAGGGAAAGTTTCTTTTTTCCTCGCTCGATGATGATGCTCTTTTGCCATGCTTCAATCTTGGCAAGCTCTGTAATAGCAAGCGCAAAGGCCTCGCTGATCCGTGCTTCAGGAATCTCGGTTGCTTCTGCTTCTATCATGTTGATTGAGCCATCCTTCCCGCATATGAGCAGGTCAAAGGCACACTGCTCTCTCTCGGAGTACCCGGGAGTCACCATAAAGGGAGAGCTCATCTCTTTTGCTCCAATGCGGACGGCTGAGACGGGGCCATTCCACGGGATCTCTGAAGTGCCGAGCGCGAGAGATGCGCCAATGATCCCAAGCACATCGGGGTCGTTCTCTTCATCTATAGAGAGGACTGTCACCACCACATGTACCTCGTTTCTGATGTGGCTATCAAAGAGTGGACGGATAGTACGGTCTACTACTCGACCGGTGAGGATGGCCTCGTCAGATGGCCTTCCCTCTCGTTTTACAAAACGACTCCCCAAGATACGGCCGGTGGCGTAGAACTTTTCTTCGTAATCAACAGTGAGCGGGAAGTATCCAGCTGCCTCCTTCGCATCCTTACTCATCACCGCTGTGACAAGTACGACGGTCTCGCCGTGCTTAATCAGTACTGAGCCCTGCGCCTGATCGGCGAGGTCACTAAAAGTTGCCGTCAGGGTCTTGCCTCCCAACTCCATTGAGTATTCTTTTTTCTCCATAACGCTGTAGTGGTCCTCGAATTTAGATTCGAAACCCTCGTTTCGGACCTCCTATCCGCTGACCACCATTATTAATTACTGGCTAATGTGGAGAGTATAGCATTGCAAACCAACATGTCTAGAATCTCCAAGATAGAAGCCATTTGTATTACTTCAGAATAAGATTACAGTGTGATGATGTTAGGGGCAATCATTGGGGACATAATTGGGTCACCTTTTGAATATAAGCGTGCTAATCCTGATTTTTCTTTATTTAATACAGAATCAGATTTTACTGATGATACTGTTATGACAATTGCTGTTGCTGACGCCATTTTAAATCATAAGGAATATGGTTTGACGATGCGAGAATGGGGGCAAAAATACTTAGATCGTGGATATGGAGACCGTTTTTATTCATGGATTAAGTCTCGTGATCCACAACCCTACAACAGCTACGGTAACGGTTCAGCAATGCGCGTAAGCTCTATTGGATGGTTTTTTCACAACGAAGATCAGGTTTTAAGAGAAGCAAAAAAGAGCGCAGAAGTAAGTCATAATCATTCAGAAGGAATAAAAGGGGCACAAGCGGTTGCTCTTTCAATCTTTTTATCTCGAAGTGGCGTCACTAAAAAAGATATAACTCAAAGTATCCAAAAAATATTTGATTATGATCTTGGCCGCACTCTGAAAGAAATCAGGACAACATATTTTTTTAATGAAACCTGTCAAGAAACAGTCCCAGAAGCCATCATGTGCTTTTTAGAGTCTACTGATTTTGAAAGTGCAGTACGGAATGCGATAACTCTCGGAGGAGACAGCGATACTCTCGCATGTATTTCTGGTGCAATCGCTGAAGCATTTTACAAGAATATCCCTCAAGAAATAGTCGATGCGGTTCTAATAAAATTACTGAAAGACATGAAAGAAATCGTACATCAATTTTATACTACTTTACCGCGTAGTAATCCGTGAGGAATTATTAAGATTGAATAAGAGAAATTGTCTACTTCTCCGTTTCTTTATCTTCTGGAAAAGATATTGAGCAAAAGTTTTTTGCTATAGGTTCAATACTCCAATTGTCATTCTTAATTCCCTTGCCAGATTTAAAAACTTCAAGGGCATCATCTATTAAATCTCTCTTAATATCAGGAGCAAATTTATTTAATCTTTCCCGAACTATTTTTTTTACGGCCCTATATAAATATGGTCGAGTTATTTTTACTTCATCCAATTCATTGTGTTCCAGATGTTCTATATACATAGTGATTTTTTCCAAAGATCCTTGGCATTTTTCAATTATTGCCATGCTCGGTTCAGGCAGTCGTTCAGGGCCTATTATCGCTTTACCATTTGGGTATCGCAGTTCAATAAGGTGCAGTAATAATTCTCGGTGAGTTTTTTTTGGAAATTTTTTCTTAGCTTTTGTATAGTTCACTGCCATCCATTTTGCAATGGATCCAACTGAGCCGAAGCCGTATGTTAAAAAAAATTTAGATAGCCAATTCATTTTTACATTCTAAAAACATTACCATCTTTATAATATGAAAGAGCTTCATCATATTCTTTACTACTGATCGGATCACTTTTTATATCATGCTCTATTGTTTCTATAAGGTCACGATATTCACCGAGATGAAATTTTACAGGCGGTTTTAATGTAATATTTTTCCCTTTTGCACTATTCTTAATTAAGGAAAATTCCGATAATTCGTCGTCTTTTTCTGTTTCCCCACAACATTGTCCTTGCCAGAATTTTTCCCAGATTACATCATCTTTTTCAATACGAGTTGTGACATACATACCATTACAGCCAATATAGCCACACCCACAAACCACGAGTGGGTAAACACCATCTTTTTCAGAGCTTGCTTTTAGGGCAATTTCATCAAAAGCGCAGTCTGTATGATTCCCGTCAAATACTATCCAATATAAAAATTTTGGAGGTTCCGATACTGCATCCCTATCTTTTTTAAATGATAGAGTGTGATATTCCATACTATATTATTTCCCTCCGTTTCTGACGGGGATGAGGTAGCGGCGAGGGTTCTCGGAGAGGTCGGTAAAGCTGTCTGCCGCCTCACGGAGCTTTCCGGAAGTGCTTTTGCCAAATGAGAAGACTTCCACCTGTATGCCGAAGGTGCGCTGAAGGTACTCAACGAGCGGGATAAAGTCCCCGTCTCCGGTCACGAGGATAACAGAGTCCAATTTGGGGGCAAACATAATCACATCAACGGCAAGCCCCACATCCCAGTCCGCTTTCTTTGCCCCTCCAGCAAAGACCTGCAGATCCTTCGTCTTTGTCTCTATCCCTACTTTAGCGAGTGCCTCAAAAAAGTTTTTTTCTTCACCGCCCTCGGTAGTAATAACATAGGCGAGCGCGCACACAAGGCGGCGACTCCCTACCGCATCTTTAACAATATTGCCAAAGTTGACTCGGGCTTTATAGAGGTTTTTTGCACTATGGTAAAGGTTCTGGGTGTCTATGAAGACTCCCACGCGCTGGTCGCTGTGCTTAATAACAGGCATTATTTTATTTTAGCTTTCTTGGTCTGCTTATCTACATACTTTTGATGTATGCGACGATCAGCAACCATCTTGAGGAGGCCGCGGCGGGAGTGATTATCCTTGGCGTTTTTCTTCAAGTGCCTGGCGAGAGTCTCAATCCGTTCCGTCAGGAGCGCAATCTGCACAGCAGAAGAGCCAGTGTCCGTGTCGTGTACCTGTGACTTTTTGATTACCGTCTGCTTTTTCTTAGTAGCAAGCATGGGGCAATAGTAGCATAGAACTTTAGACTTTGCAAGGTTCCCCCCTTACCTCTATACTGAAGCAATGTCGCACAATATTACGGCTCTTAAACGAGAGTTTTTGGAATATCTGGAGATAGAGAAGGGCCGTAGCCTCAAAACAGTTGAGAATTATGATCGCTATCTCTCTCGTTTTATTAAGCAAACGAGTATTGACGATGCTTCTCTGATAACAGAGGAGCTTGTGCGCTCATACCGTCTCTGGCTCAATCGTCAGGAGAATAGGCAAAAGTATGGCGGTACGCTCAAGAGAAACACCCAGAACTATCATCTCATTGCTTTACGCGCCTTTCTCCGATATCTAGTGAAGCGAAAGATCAGCTCTCTGGCGCCAGACACCATTGAGCTGGCAAAAACACCAGCACGCAACCTTGATCTTGTCTCAGGTACGGAGTTAGAACGCCTCCTCTCTGCCCCAGATACTACCCAAGCAAAAGGGCTCCGCGACCGGGCAATCCTAGAGCTCTTCTTTTCTACTGGCTTGCGCGTATCGGAGCTCTGTTCGCTCAATACCGACAGCATCGATCTCTCGCGGGATGAGTTCTCTGTTCGCGGTAAGGGTGAAAAGGTCCGCGTCGTCTTTCTCTCCCCTTCTGCTAAGGATGCTCTCCATGAGTACTTAAAGAAGAGAAAGGATATGGAGGATGCACTCTTTGTTGGCCTCTCAACTATCAATAAGAATAAGAGTGAGCGCCTTACCTCGCGGAGTATTGAACGGATAGTAAAACAGTACGCAGTCAAGGCGGGCATTGGTAAAAAGATGACTCCACACATCCTACGCCACTCATTTGCAACAGACTTGTTACAAAATGGCGCAGACATCCGGTCGGTGCAGATGATGTTAGGTCACTCTTCTGTCTCTACCACGCAAATCTATACCCATGTTACCGATAAGCATCTCAAAGAGATACACCAAAACTTTCACGCCAAAGGGCGGAAGGGTTAATTGTGGATAACTGAGTTGACGGATATAAAGGACAAAGTACAATAAAGGACAGATATGATTTGTCCTTACGCAGAGGCCTTTTTGTCTTTTAAGACAAAGAACACTAAATAGAGGTTCTCCACCCTTGTTTCAGATAATTTCTTTGTTCTATAAGACAAATAGCCAACGCAGCCCTCCCCAACAGACAACGGGAGGGTTTTTTATTTTACACGATACTTTGATCGTATTTTCTTAAGTTCTCCCTCTTCTACTTCTCCTTTCTTTTGTCTTCCACTTTCTCCCCGCTTCTTCAGCTCTTCTTCGGTGAGTCTTACTAGCTCCTGCGCCTTCTTTTCAAGATACTCCTCGGTGTTTAGTGAGGGGTCGTCCAGTACTTCTTCTAAGAGCGCATGGAGGATAAATCCTATCTTTGGGCCAGGTGTTTCTTGTGTAACATCCATAATCCGCTTACCATCGATTTTGAGCATCTTTACAGAGGTGGGATCCCGTAAGGCTTCTTCAATCATGGACTCATATTTCCGTAAGCGATATGGCTCTTCTACTGGCCTATTCATCCCCATTCGATCACAAGCACGCACCTTCATCAGATCCCATACTCGTTCTGGTCCAACATTTCGGACAATACGGCGGACAGCCGAGAGGGTTATTTTCTCTATATCAGTAAAGAACATATGGTATCTCACCAATTTTTCGACCGATTCTATTGTTTTCACGGGAAACTTGAGGCGAGTTAGTATCTTTTTAACCATTCGTGCACCAAGCACATCATGCCCGTAAAAGGTGTAATCATTCTTTTCACGTGAAAAATCTCTGGTCCGAGGCTTGCCAATGTCGTGAAATAAAGCCGCAAAGCGTACTTCTAATGGGAAATTCCTCTCTGCCGAGTGCTGTACTGCTTTGAGGATATGTTCCCATACTGGATATGGGTGGTCTCCGTTCTGTTTAACGCCAATAGTTTCTTCTAACTCCGGTGCTATCTCATGTAACACCCCAAGTGACTCCGCAAGCAAGAGTCCTTTTTGTGGTTCTGGAGAGAGGATAATCTTTTCAAACTCATCACGGATTCGCTCAGTAGAGAGTTTCTTTATATTTTTAGCCATTTTTTTAATGGCCGAGAAAGTCTTTTCATCTAAAGAGAAGCCAAATGTAGACGCAAAACGGATCGCCCGTATACTACGCAGAGCATCCTCCTCCAATCGTTCAATAGGATCCCCAACCGCCCGTATGCAGTTGTCCTTTATATCCTTTAGTCCACCAAATGGGTCAATAAAGACATCGGTCTCTGGCCGGTACGCGATCGCATTCATGGTGAAATCCCTCCTCCCTAGGTCATTCTCAATAGAAGTGCCAAAAGTAACAGAATCTGGATGTCGTGAGTCACTGTATTGACCCTCCTCTCTAAAAGGAGTAATTTGGATATGGCGGAGTGTCTCTTCTGCATCCTCGGTAACAACCGTGACTGTGCCGTAGGTATTCTCGTAAAATGTCTTCTCAAAAAGTGCAATAATCTCATCCGGGCGCGCTCTTGTAGTGATATCCCAGTCGTGTGGCTCCTTTCCCATTACGAGATCTCGTACACAACCCCCAACGATATACGCCTCAAAACCAGCCTTCTCAAGGGTGTGAGAGGTTTTTTGGATGAGAGCCGGTATATCCCCTTTCTGTATCATCATGTCATGGTACTGTATTTTTCCTTGCTTAGCTATGATATGCTAGGTATTACCACTGTCCCTGTGGTGAAATGGATATCATTCATGGCTTCGGACCATGCGTTGCGGGTTCGAGTCCTGCCGGGGACACAAGGAAAAGAGAAAGCGGGCATGGTTTAATGGTAGAACACCTGCCTTCCAAGCAGGATATGGGAGTTCGATTCTCCCTGCCCGCACAAAAAGACAGTCTCTTTGTGGATAAATCTGTGTATACTGTGTATAAAAGACAGATAGGATAAAATCAAATTGGCTAAAAATAAGGATATTCTCATGGACAAAGGTCATCTTGTATAGGAAATCATAAGTGTTTCATAAGAAACATGTCTGATACAGAAAAAAGAAAGATAGGAGATGTTGGTGAAAATGTCATATCTGACAGATTGATTGACGCTGGGCACATCATTTTAGATCGAAATTATCTCAGACCGTGGGGAGAGCTAGACATCGTAAGTAAATATAAGGACTGTATTCATTTTATAGAGGTTAAGACTGTTACACATGTAACAGGGAGCCCCAGAGACTATGAAGCCTTTGAAAATATACATAGGTGGAAGCGCAAGCGTCTCTCCCGTATTATCCAGACCTACCTATTGGACAAGAGGGTAGGGGAGGAGGTTGTGTGGCAGATTGATGCTTACTCTGTGACACTGGACAGCCAAGGGGAAGTGATTACAATAGAATGCCTAGAAGATATTATGCTGTAAGAGTAGAGTCTTCTACGGAGGGTTTGTTTAGTTCTTTAATAAAAGGAAAGGAGAAGGTTAATGATAGACTCACTCGGAGTAAGTGATGGTGGTGCGGTACGCTTTAGATGCGCGTCTATTTTATGTCAGAGACGCAATCAAGGGAGTGTACTTGTGGAAATAGAACGGGGAATGACACTGATTGACGCCGGGGAACTGAATGAGATTGGTGCATTACCCATTGTTGCACAATGTAGTTGTTGCGGTGGAACACTACCTCTCCTTACTCAACCTCTCGCCGACGGTTTTTCGTGGGATGAATAGGGATATTTTGGCCCATACCGCTTTCTAAACTGTATGGGCCATTGCTTTTTAATCTCGCCCCAGTATGATGAAGTGAAATTACTAAGGATTAACCGTAACCGTATGGATAAAAAATCAGTACAGTTCCTCATTATAGGGCTTGTGGTGGGTTTTATTGTCGGAGCACTTGCTGTTGATAGGGGATTCATCCTCTCCTCGGTAGATGTAAGTGGAAATAATGATACTGCAACCTCAACGGTAGATAAGGGGGAACAAGATGTGGCGGGGACAACCGTTGATGTAGATCAGGATACACGAACAACATCAGGAGTAGTGCTCTCGGGCAAGAACACCATAGATATTGAGAACCAGCGTGCAGGAAACCTTGTGACGATCTCATCAGTAGAGCTTAATCAGATGGGGTGGGTTGTTATACATGAAGAAGTAGGTGGTAAACCGGGTAATGTACTTGGCGCAGCACTCGTCTTTGTAGGGGAGCACAACGCCGTCTCTGTTGAGCTGATGCGTAAGACTGAGAAGGGGAAGACTTATTACGCAATGCTTCACACTGATGACGGAGACAAGGTCTTTGATCTCAAAAAGGATAAACCAATTGCTGATAGCACTGGCGCTATCATCCAAATATCGTTTGTAGCAGAATAGTGCGTATATCCGCCTCAATACAGGCGGGTAAGCGGAATGTGGTGTAACGGTAACATACGCGATTCGGGTTCGCGTGACTCCGGGTTCGAATCCCGGCATTCCGATGGATTGACTTAGCTTTTGTATCCTGCACAATACAGGAAGAACGCTCATCAAGGGGGTACAAGATGTTAACCTTCAGTATCTTGGTCGCTGTATGTGTTGCCGTTGTAGGGTTACTTGCCAAAATCTATCAGACTTTGATCATTATTAGCTCAGGGTTACTCTCATCCTACGAACGAGAAGATATCGAGCCAACGGTTGAAGTTGAAGGACTACAGACCCTCCCTCATTACCTCCCCATTGTTCCCGGTGAAAAGATGGAAGAGCGAGGATTGCGTGAACGCAATGTCCTCGGCCCGACGATGTAAGATATGACCCGCCCTATGGGTATGAAGGGCGGGTTTCTCTTTTAGAGAGGGGAGGATCCTTATGCCCGCCTTGACTCGGCGAAGCAGGCACTCTACCAATCATGATGACTGCGTTTCGTACTTGGATGATGAAGAGTTTCTCTTGTGTGGCTGAGAGCTAAAACATGATTATATTTTTTTATCACTTACAATGAGCCCATCAGAGAGAGTGATGACGCGTTTGGCGAAGTTTTTGTACTCTTCCTCGTGAGTGACCATCACAATAGTCTGTCCCGCTTTGTTGAGTTCTGTGAGAAGCGAAATAACGCGCGACCCCGTCTCGCTATCAAGGTTAGCTGTTGGCTCATCAGCAAAGAGAATGCGTGGGTTGTTCACGAGCGCGCGTGCAATAGAGACGCGTTGCTGTTCCCCTCCAGAGAGTTGTGAGGGGAGGTAGTGAAGACGGCTCTCCAACCCAACACGCTCTAGTACTCGTGCTGCCTCTGCAAGCGCATCATTCTTTGTCTCTCCGCGCATCATTACTGTAATTGCTACATTTTCTGCCGCTGTGAGGTCAGGCATAATCGCATAATCTTGGAAGACATACCCGAGCCGCTCTAAGCGGAAGCGCGCCCGTTCTTCATGGTTTAAGGTGCTGGTCTCTATCCCATCTAATGAGATTGATCCTGATGTGGGGTGATCTAAGAGCGAGAGCTGGTAGAGGAGAGTGGACTTCCCTGCGCCAGAGCGCCCTATCACTGCCACAAATTCCCCGTCGTCCACCTCAAGAGAGATACCGCGGAGCACCATCTGTTCGCGTTCCCCATCGTGGAAGCTCTTAATAATGTTTCTTGCACTAATCATCACTTTCTCCCTAAAATAGCATCTAAGGTGTTGCCTGAAATAACAATGCGCGCAGGAATGTATCCAGAGATGAAGGTGGAAACAAATAGTACAACCGCGCGTACTGTGGTCCCGAGTACGGTAACTACGAGAATGCCGTCAGAGAAAGGGAAGTTGATTGGATGCGCACGCAGATAGGGTTCTAACACTCCATACACTATAAGGATGCCGAGTCCTGTTCCCGCTATCGCGTAGAATGCTGCTTGGAATATGTATGAGTACTCAATGGTCCTACCGCTAATACCGATGCCTTTTAAAATACCAATGTACTTTTTGCGTGTGATTGCGTTAATAAAAATGACGATGAAAATGGTGATGGAGGCAACAACGAGACCAACGGAGCTGATAATATTCCCTAAAATTGCAAAGGTCTGCTTCATATCCTTCACAAATTTTGGTTCAGCATCGTCGGCCGTCTGTACGCGGGCGTAGTCATCCACACCTTGCGCAAGTATGGCATCACGCACTACAGCAGGATCCGCCCCGGGGCGGAGTTTGATGGCGATTTCATCAGCGTTATAATCTGTGCGCCCAATCATAGGGCGCAACTGCTTATCTACAAAGAAAACGCGCCGGTCAATCTCATCCGCCTTACTCCTAATAATCCCTTTTACGGTAACATCTCGCGTGTTGCCATTGACAGTGACGCGTATTTTAGTTCCCACTTCTACATTTGCAAGCGCCTGGAAGGACTGCGAATCGATGTTTAAATACTTTTTAAGAAGAAGGGCACCTACAAGCACTTGGTCATAGTCATGAGAAGAGAGATAGGATCCTTCGATAATAAGGTCTCCTAACCGTGAGACGGCCTGCTCTCTCTCGGGATCAATGCCCACAATGGAGGTCCCCGCTTCGTTACCAATCTCTGAATCTTTTTTGGTGATTGAGTAATCTGCTTCAACATTTCCTCCTTCCACATAGCGTGGAGTAGCGGAGACGACATCAGGGAGCGACTCAATCACCGAGAGAATGAATGGGGTCCGTTCTATGTAGTTACGCTCTAAGCGATTACTCACAATCACATCACTGGTATAGTGAGACTGAATTGTCTCAACAGCTCCTTCAATCAAGCCAACCAAAATTCCGCTTACCACGACGAGGTTTAAGAAGGTGAGTGTCATTACTGCAATTATGAGCACATTGGTCCAGACATGCGCTCGGCGCAATTGTCTGATGGCGAGAAAGAATCCAACTCGGAGCGCGTGTGAAGGCATAAGGAGAGTTAGTGTGGGACCAGTACCGTCTCATTCTCGGAGAGACCAGAGAGAATCTCTACACTTCCATCGGAGTCAAAAACACCTGTTGTCACCGTCCGCTCCGTAAAGCCGTCTTTATTGCGTGCGGGAATTTTAACAATGCGATTGCCGTTATGTAATGAAAGAGCAGATGCGGGTATGGCTAGTATGTTTGGCCGTCTTTTGCCGGTAATGGTGATGTTTGCTGTCATACCACTCCTAATGCGAGGATCTTCTTGCGTGAAGGAGAGTATCGTGGTGTAAGTAGGTATACCTCCCACAACCGTCTCTGCTGGCTCTATTTCGCTCACTGTTGCTGGGAAGGATACCCCAGTGCCGTAGGCATCTAATGTAATTGTTGCGGTGTTACCCACAGCAATTTTTGCAATCTCTACTTCTGGCACCTGCGCCTTTACCTCAAAAACGTTTGCCGACATGAGTCCTGCCACTTTTTGATTTGCGGGGGCCAATTCGCCAAGCTCAACAGCAATAGTGGTCACAATACCGTTAAAAGGGGCACGGAGCACTGTTTTCGCAAGCTTTGCTTCATACTGCCTTACCACGGCCTCTTGTGCGTCTATTACTTCAGACCGCGATCCTGATTGCTTGAGGGTCAGTTGGCGTTCCGATACCTCAAGTGCAGTACGAGCGTTCTGCCACGCGGTATGTGCCGAAGTTAGTGATGAAGCAGCTGTTTCTAGAGATGTTCGTGCACTTGTCATATCAGAACGGACGGTAGCGACACTCAGACTCCTGATTGCCATGTCGTTGGGAAGGTCTGTAAGTGCTCCTGAGAGGAGTGTTAGGTAATTACGAATGATGTTTATGGTATTTAATGAGACGGTCATCGCTGAGGCCAGGCTATCAGTCGTACTTGCTTGTAAGGTGAGTGTGCGCCATACAGGTAGAGCAGTGGAGATCGTTTTACGAGCAAAAGCGATCGAAATCTTTAAATCTGCATCTGGTATAGGAAAAGAGGGCGTAGCATTCTGTGAATTAGGATTATCTATAATTCGGTCTACAGTATTTATCGCATTACTTGCACGAACATACGCATCGTTGAGTGCTACACTTAACTCCAGCCCCTTTTCTGCTACTGCTACTCGGGCACTCTCAAGTTCTCGCAGAGAGACGGCAATCTCCTCTGGGCGGGTTCCATTTTTTAATTCGCTCAATTTAATAAGCTCTGCATCATATTGGGCAGATACTTCCCCATTACTGAGAGCAATAATCGTATCTCCCTGCATTACCATTGTCCCCACGGTGGCGGGGATGCGCGAGACAGCCCCGCTTGTTTCAAAGGCGAGACTTGCTTCCTGTGCTGGTTGGACTTTTCCCGACACCATTACCGATTCAATTAATGTTCTTCGTGTAACCACTACTGATTCAAAATCTCCATCCCCACTACCTCGGATGACTACAAACCAGACAATTACCCCGAGCAGTACCACGCCGATAAGACTGTAGCGCCATGGACGCCGCATGATGACTGCAAGAAAAGAAGATACACTCCAGCTCATATGATTGACTAATGATTATCGGGCTGCCGGGAATTGAACCCGGTCTGCACCCACCCCATGGGCGCGTACTACCGGTATACTACAGCCCGCTTTTTCTCTTCACTGAACAATCGGGCCGCCGGGATTCGAACCCGGAGTCGCCCGCTCCCAAAGCGGGAATGTTAGCCGTTACACTACGGCCCGTATGCCGTGATGATAGTACCATATTCTATTGCGCTTGTCTGCCAATCTGTTAGAATCTTCGTCATGTCTGCACAACACATTGGATCTCGTGTCTTTTTATGGCTCTCGGCACTCACTCTTGTTCTTGTGGCGGCATTTGCTGTATATGTGATTACTCGCGATACAAGTGGAGGAACGGGCGCCATTGCTCCAAAATTGCAGTCAGATGATCACATAAGGGGAGCAAGCTCCTCTACTTCGCCTATTTTTGTTGAATACAGCGACTTCGAATGTCCTGCGTGTGAAGCGGCGCAACCCGCCTTGCGCTCGTTGTACGCGGAATTTGCTTCATCTACGACCTTTGTGTACCGTCACCTGCCTTTAGCACAGCATAAGAATGCAGGACTTGCTGCCTATGCGTCCGAAGCAGCCGCCTTACAGGGAAAGTTTTGGGAGATGCACGATCTCCTCTTTGATACACAAAGTGAATGGTCCGGCATCCCTCAGGATCAAGCAAAGGACTACTTTGTAAAACTGGCTGAACAGCTTGATTTAGAGACAGTACGCTTTGCCACAGATATGGGGAGTGATACAGTCGCCGCTCGTGTAAAACGAGATGCTGACGATGCTGTGCGTATTGGGGTGCGCGGGACTCCAAGTTTCTTTATAAATGGTGAGAAGCTTGCAGTTAAGAGTTTTGATGACCTGCGAGCCGGGCTTATCTCGGCTAAGAACAGGTAATATGTACAAAACTGTCGCACTTGCTTGGACTGTCCTCGCCTTCATCGGATTAATTGATGCTGGGTACATTACCGTGAAGTACTACACGGGGGGAGAAGTGGTGTGTCCCATTACCGGTGGCTGTAGTGATGTGCTTACGAGCGCCTATAGCCAAATAGCAGGACTCCCCGTCTCGGTATACGGACTCCTCTTTTACACAACAGTATTTCTCCTCGCCTTTCTCTATCTTGATATGAAGAAGTCGTGGATGGAGAGGCTCATGCCACTGCTTGGGCTTACCGGATTCCTCTTCACACTCTGGTTTGTATACCTACAAATTTTTGTAATTGAGGCATTATGTTTCTACTGTATGATCTCGGCCATCCTCTCTACCACAATTTTTGCCATTGCGGCAACTGCCTTTATCAAGACTCGTCCTGTCATGGCGGATTGAAGAGGGCACCTTACTTTGTTAGGATAGCCTTGTAATGATGCGGGTATGGTTTAGTGGTAGAACACGTCCTTGCCAAGGATGAGACGGGAGTTCGATTCTCCCTACCCGCACCTGTGAAGCCATATTGCTACTTGGATGGGAAGATTGTCCCCCTCGCCAAGGCGAGGCTTTCTCTCTCTGACCTTGGCGTCTTGCGTGGCTACGGAGTCTTTGATTTTTTGCGTACCTACAATGGTAAACCCTTCTACTTTCATGAGCATTTTGCCCGTTTCAAGCGCTCGGCAGATATTATCGGTCTCAATGTCCCTGTGGGAGAAGTGATGGTGCGCGACCTGATAACCAAGTTATGTAGGAAAAATCGTGTCGCCGATGCGAGCATTCGTATGGTGCTTACCGGAGGGGAGACAAAAGATGGGTTTGGTATGACCAGTCCATCATTCTTTATCCTTATGGAGGATCTCTATCAATTCTCTGAGTCTGTATTTACAAAAGGAGCAAAAATTATTACACACGAGTACGAACGCAGCTTTCCCCGTGCTAAGACTACTAACTATTCCACTGCGCTGGCGCTCAAGACAAAAAAAGAACGAGCTGGTGCAGTTGAGATTCTCTATACCAAAAATAAATTGGTGTTGGAGGCGTCTACCAGCAACATTTTTCTTGTGAAGAATGGTCGTATTAGTACGCCAGAGGACGGGGTACTGCACGGTATTACTCGTGGCATCGTACTTGCGCTTACACGAGAGCTTGGTATCCCGCACGCCTGCCGCCCAGTGCGTGTGAGCGAACTTGCTATCGCAGATGAAGTATTTCTCACTGCAACGAATAAAGATGTGACTCCAATAGTCTCTATTGATGGGAAAAAGGTGGGGAAGGGGACCGTCGGTCCGGTTACCAAACAGCTTCTTACTGCGTATCGAGCATTGACGAGAACATATTGATAGTAAAAATCCCCGCCACGGCGGGGATTTTTAGATTGGACTACTTGACTGCGTCCTTGAGTGCCTTTGCAGGGCGGAACTTAGGTACCTTCATCGCGGCAACCTTGATCGTCTCTCCGGTGCGCGGGTTGCGCGCCGTGCGCGCCGCACGGGCTTTTACTGAAAAGATCCCGAGTCCTGCGATAGAAACCTCACCACCTTTTTTTAGCGTTGATACAATCGTGTCAATCATTGCGTCAACAGCTTCCTCTGCGGATACCTTAGTCCCGCCAATCTTCTGGTAGACAATGTCGACGATTCCTTGCTTATTCATAAATAGTATCTCTAGATTGGTAATAGACCGACCCTAGTAACCCTCCCATAGTATATCAAGCCATTATTTGGGCGCAACCCCATAATTGAAGGATGGCACTATCGTGCGTATTCAACAACGCGCGCTTCACGGATGACGGTAATCTTAATCTCTCCTGGATATTTCAATTCTTTTTCAACACGCAAGGCGATATCTCGTGCCATACGGCGCGCTTCAATGTCGCTGACCTCATCGGGGATGACAAAGATACGTATTTCGCGGCCTGCTTGGATAGCGTAGCTCTTCTCAATTCCCTTAAATGAATTGGCAATATTTTCAAGGTCAGATAGACGCTTTAAGAAGTTTTCTACGCTGTCACGCCGTGCTCCCGGTCTCCCACCAGAGATTGAGTCAGCTACCTGTACAATAATAGACTCAATAGTTTCATATGGGTACTCCTCATGGTGGCTACGCATCGCCTTAATAATGCGTTCATCCGCACCAAACTTTTCTAGGATGCGTATGCCAATCTCCACATGAGTACCGGGTACTTCATGATCTACTGCTTTACCTATGTCGTGGAGCAGAGCTCCTGCCTTGGCAACCATCACATCCCCACCGAGCTCTTCTGCGAGCATTCCGGCAATATGCGCCATCTCAATGGAGTGGGTGAGTACATTCTGTCCATAACTCGTCCTGAAGTGGAGCCGTCCTAAGATCATCAGTACTCGAGGGTCTAGGTTGAGTACCCCTGTCTCGTACGCAGCCGCATCACCGCGTTCTTTAATGATTTTATTTACTTCATTCTTTGCCTTTTCAACCATCTCCTCAATCTTGGCTGGTTGGATGCGCCCGTCAGCAATCAATCTCTCTAGTGCAATTTTTGCAATATGCCTCCGCACTGAATCAAATGAGGAGACTGTGATTGCTCCCGGCGTGTCGTCCACAATCAATTCCACCCCAGCTGCGCGCTCAAAGGCGCGGATATTACGCCCCTCCTTCCCAATGATCTTGCCTTTTACATCATCAGAGGGGATGCCGATGGTGGTAGACATGATCTCTGGCGTGGAGCTGGTCGCGAGGCGCTGGATCACTGTAGCAAGGATGTCTTTAGCGCGTCGTTCCAACACTTCTTCTGCCTGCGTCTCTAGTTTGTGCAAGCGTACGGAGAGGTCCTCTTCTGACTCTTTTTCAACATTTTGGATCAGTTCTGTACGAGCATCTTCTCGTGAGAGGCCGGCAACTTCTTCCAATTTTTTTGCACGCTCTGCCTCAAACACAGCCGCACGCTCTTTTATATTCTTTATTTCCTCTATCTTTATCTTGAGCCCTTCTAACTCACGATCAATATCAACTTGCCGTCTGTCCAGGGTCTCATCCTTTTTGATGAGGTGCTCTTCTTTCCGTTTGAGCTCCTGCTCTTTTTCTCGCTCCTTAGCCTTGGCCTCTTTCAGGAGGCGTTCCGACTCTTTCTCTGCTTCATCAATGCGGCGCTGTGCCTCCGTCTTCGCATCTAACAAGGTCTGCTTGATCGTGAGCTCAATGGACCCCTTCTGGCTCAAGGTAACTAGCCAGCGGAGTACATATCCTAGCAGCACGCCAGAAAACCCCGTTGCAGCGAGGAGGAGTATTAGTTTTGTAACATCCATAGGCGTACGGGTGTCGCCTTAGGATACCAGCAACGGTTATTTATCGGCTTTATTTATCGGTACTGCAGAGTAATAGGCCGTGTAAGGGCATAATGTAGTGATGTAGGGAATGCGTTACGCGCTCTCATCATAGTAATGCTCCGGTAGCTGATTCCAAGGCGGACAACAAAAAATAAATGTGATAATACACATATCGTACCAGAAGTCTGGCATTGAGTAAAGAGTAGCGTTTAGGCCTTGGTATGGAGGACTTTGTCAATGAGTCCGTACTTCTTTGCCTCGTCGGAGCTCATCCAGTTGTCGCGATCAGAGTCCTTTTCAATCACCTCGGGCGATTTGCCGGTATGTCTTGCAAGAAGGGTGTTGAGTCGGCTTTTGAGTTTAAGAATGTAGCGCGCACTGATCTCAATATCTGCTGCCTGCCCTTGGAAGCCGGAAGAGAGCTGGTGGATCATGATGTCAGAGTTGGGGAGTGCGAGGCGCTTACCTTTAGCCCCAGAGGCAAGTAGAAAGGCTCCCATAGAGGCCGCCATACCCACACAGATTGTAGAAACATCAGATTTAACATGCTGCATAGTGTCGTAAATAGCGAGCCCCGCGGTAACCGAGCCCCCAGGGGAGTTTACATAGAGGAGGATGTCTTTTTGTGAATTCTCTGCATCAAGAAAGAGCATCTGCGCAATTACAAGGTTGGCTACATGTTCATCAATGGGTCCGCCTAAAAAAATGATGCGATCCTTGAGGAGTCGCGAATAAATATCGTAAGCGCGCTCTCCGTAGGTACTCTTCTCAATAACGGTAGGAATGAGTATTGACATAGCGATAGTATGAAGCATTAAGTGCTAAGTGTCAAGAATTACTCGTACCGTCCATTTTTCTCGCACTTTACCCTAAAGGGCTCCGACGAGACTCAAAAAATGGGTGGTGCACACTCTTTTACTTCTGTTCGAGAAATTTTAAAACCTTCTCGTTTGCGAGCTGGCCCTCCACATAGTGGCGTAGGTTGTGAGGGTTGGCATCGGGGTAGTGCTCTAAGAGATGTGCGACCTCATGGCCCACTTCTTCCTCCGTAGGAGATAATTTTTCTTCATGAGCGATCTTTGACAAGATAAGCCCTGCAGTGACGCGCTTTTTTGCATCCTCGTGCCAAGCATTTTTTAGATCCTCCTCAGTCTTTTTAATATGAGATAAATAATCAGGGAGTTTGAGCCCCATCCGTTCAATGTTTGTGCGCAGTTCTGAGAACATCTTATCTATCTCTGCGTGGATAAGTACGCTAGGTATGGCGATATCTGTCTTTTCACTAATGACATCAAGAATTTTTATTCGGCGTTTGTCGCGTGCTTTGGACTCTTTTTCTGCAGTAAGATTTTCCCGAATCTTTGCGCGGAGTTCTTCTACTGAATTAAAGTCACCAACGCCCTTCGCAAGCTCATCAGTGAGTGCGGGGAGTTCCTCTTCATCCTTCCCTTTTCGTGCGGTGCGCAGTTCTGTGAGCACTGATTCTACCTCGTCATCACTCACGGTGACCACCTCTTCTTTTTCTTGTGACGCTGTCTTCGCGAGCGCTTTGTAATCGGGGAGCTTTACTTCAGGGGTGACAGCCGTTTTAATCGCAAAGCCAAGTGGGTTACCTTTGGCAAGTTTGGTAATGGTGATCTCGGGGCGACCAATGGCGTCAATGTTGTGCTCGGTAAGCATCTTGGGGTACTCCCTTGCAAGGATCCGCTCTGCCATTTCAAAGAGTACTGCGTCCTCACCGGCGTGTTGGATGAGTACCTTCTCCGGGATATGCCCGGGGCGGAATCCCTCGATCTTTGCATCTTTCCCCAGCTCTTTCACTGCCGCACCCCACTGCGACATAAAGAGCTCCGCAGAGATCTCTCCGGTAATAGTCTTTTCTGATGGACCAGAATCGGTCACGGTTACAGTGAATGCTGTTGTCATAGACCGCCACTTTAGCAAAAAAGCTCCCCACTGGCGAGCCATGGAGAGCTTTTGAAAAAGATGATTTAGTCTGCCAGTGCGGCGTCTAGGTCAGTGACATCAACTGCGCTCAAGTCCGCGTCAATATCAACAAGCTCGTCAGATGGCGTTGCAACAGTTGTTGTTGCAGTTGTTGTTGCAGTCTCGTCAGGAGTTTCTGGGCTCGGCTTTGTCACGGCGACATAGATGCCTCCGGCAACGAGCAAGAGGATAACGATAACTGCTCCGATGAGTGCTCCTTTTGAACTTGATTCTCCTTCCATAGTAGTGCTAGTTAGTTGATGATGTTGCGGTCTGCGTTGTAGTTGCAGATCTCGCAGTGGTAACGGTCCCTAATGCGTCCCCAATGTCTTTGCGGGCATCCTTTATCTTTGCAATGGCGTCAGCAAGTAGTGTGCGAGGATTTTTTATCTTTGCTCTCGCCTCCGCGAGTCCTGCCTTAATGTCATCGCCACTGAGTGCTTTTTCGACATCACTTATTACGGTTGCGACGGCAGTCCCTACTGAGTCAATCTTCGTCTTTGCTTCTGCAATGTTCTTCTTTGCACTCTCTAACTTCTTCTGTCCTTCGGCTGAGAGGCCTCGTGTCTCAATTTTTGTAATGCGTGACTCAAGACGGGCAATGATCCCCTTGAGCACCGCTACGTGGCGTGAGAGGTACTCACCGAGGCGCACTGCCTTCATGCTTGCAATCTCTTTCTTGTCTTCTCCCTTCGCCTTTACACTTGTTGTGGAGTTATCTTGCCCTGCTCCTACATTTGCCGCAGAGACCTGCGCGAGCGCAACTGCCGGCAAAAGTCCAGAGAGAGCAATAACGGTCACAATAGCTAACAATGGTCGTATACGCATAGATGTATTACTTCTGATAATTACAAGGAGTATATCACTAAATCATCAGAGCTACCAGTAAGAGAGCAATGATGTTGAGTATCTTAATCATTGGGTTAATTGCCGGTCCCGCAGTGTCTTTGTAGGGGTCTCCGACGGTATCACCGGTTACAGCCGCCTTGTGGGCATCAGAGCCCTTTCCGCCCAGATTACCCTGTTCAATGTACTTTTTGGCATTGTCCCATGCGCCACCGCCAGAGGTCATTGAGATAGCTACGAAGAGCCCCGTGATGATACTCCCTACCAAGAGCCCTCCTACTGCTACAGGGCCGAGGAGCTTCCATACAATAATTGGTGCGAGTACTGGGATGAGTGCGGGGAAGATCATCTCCTTAATGGCGGCCGCGGTCACAATATCAACACTTTTTTTGTAATCAGGAGCCTCTGTCCCGCCCATAATCCCCGGCATCTCTCGAAATTGTCGGCGTACTTCCTCAACCACCTTTCCTGCCGTCTTACCCACTGCCTCCATAGAGAGCGCGGCAAAGTAGTAGGGGAGCAATCCTCCGATAAATAGCCCTACAATAACCATAGGATCCCCGAGTGAGAAGCTAATATCTTTCCCCAGTGCGGTAAACTCCTCGGTGTATGAGGCGAATAGAACAAGCGCTGCTAGTCCGGCTGAACCAATGGCGTAGCCTTTGGTCACAGCTTTTGTGGTATTCCCCACCGCATCTAATGGGTCAGTAACATCGCGTACTTCTTGGGGGAGTTCTGCCATCTCTGCAATACCGCCTGCGTTATCGGTGATGGGGCCAAAGGCATCAATAGCAACAATTACCCCAGCGAGCGAGAGCATGCTCATTGCCGCGATGGCAATACCATAGAGTCCTGCAAATGAGTATGCGGTGATAATACCAATAACAATGACGAGGAGAGGGAAGGCGGTCGCCTTCATTGAAATAGCAAGTCCTTGAATAATGTTTGTTCCGTGGCCGGAGAGACTTGCGCGTGCAATGGACTGCACTGGTTTGTATTTTGTGCCCGTGTAGTACTCGGTGATAGCAACAATTGCCGCGGTGACAAAGAGCCCAACCAATGCGGCTCCAAAGAGCGCGGTAGTTGAGAAGTACCCATTGTCTGCCATGAGAGCACTAGTGAGGGGGTAGAAGAGTACTGCCGCAATGATTCCTGCGACAATGAGGGCCTTATACAGTGCCCACATAATGTTCTCACTGCCTTTTGAAAGCTTGGCAAACCATGTCCCGATGATAGAAGCAATAATGGCGATGCCGCCTAGTGCAAGTGGGTAGATAATTGCGGGAGTATATCCTTCTGTGAAGGTGAGTGTTCCCAAGAGGATTGCCGCAACGGAGGTCACCGCGTATGTCTCAAAGAGGTCTGCTGCCATCCCGGCGCAGTCACCCACATTGTCGCCAACATTATCTGCAATAACGGCAGGGTTTCTTGGGTCATCTTCAGGTATACCTGCTTCAACCTTACCCACAAGGTCGGCACCCACATCTGCCGCTTTAGTAAAAATACCACCGCCCAATCGGGCGAAGACAGAGATGAGGCTTGCCCCAAATCCTAATCCAATCAGTGCCTTCACATCTCCTGTTGCGGCATAGAATCCAGCGACAGAGAGGAGTGCAAGTCCTACAACAAGGAGTCCGGTCACTGTTCCGCCACGAAAAGCGAGTGAGAGAGCGTGCGGGAGACCTTTTTTTGCAGCCTCTGTGGTACGGACATTTGCTCGGACAGAGACATTCATCCCAATGTAGCCGGCCAGTGCAGACGCTACTCCACCAACGAGAAAGCCTATTGCGGTCAACAATCCGATTGCAAACCATAACATCAAAAAGAGCACGACCCCTATGGGGATGATTGTCCTGTACTGCCTGTTTAAGTACGCGGTTGCTCCTTCTTGTATTGCTTGGGCAATACTTCCCATTTTCCCCGACCCGGCAGGTTCTCTCATGATGAGGCGTGCAAGCCACAGTCCGTACAGGATGGCACCGCCTCCTGCGATAACACTGAACCAAAGATAACTACTCATATGTTATTACTACTACTTATTCTTCTGGTAATGCTTCTTCCTGTTGAACCCCTTCTACCATAGCCCCGGGGGAGCTGATGTCAATCTTCCACCCTGTGAGTTTTACTGCGAGGCGCACATTTTGTCCACCGCGCCCAACAGCAAGAGAAAATTGGTCTGGATCCACTTCTACCTTTGCCGATTTCTCATCCTCGTCAAGCTCCATGCTGATGACCTTGGCTGGGGAGAGCGCATTCTCAATAAAAGTCTTTGTGCTCTCTGACCACTCAGTAATATCAATTTTTTCGCCACCTAATTCGTTAATAACTGCGGTAACGCGGGCGCCGCGCTGACCAACACAAGAGCCGACGGCATCAATGCTTGTATT
Organism: uncultured Candidatus Saccharibacteria bacterium; assembly: GCA_964401135.1. Classification (GTDB taxonomy): domain Bacteria; phylum Patescibacteriota; class Minisyncoccia; order Phycocordibacterales; family UBA9988; genus UBA9988. The sequence goes on along the minus strand of CAYNXC010000001.1, from coordinate 202,659 downwards.
GTGTGAAATAACAGCAATCTTGGTTCGTGACCCAGCCTCTCGCGCAACTGATTTGATCTCAACCGTACCAGCCGCGATCTCTGATGCCTCAACACTAAAGAGCTTCACCACAAACTGTGGATGCGCGCGAGAGAGACGGAGCGAGATGCCCCGTGGAGTATCCTCTACTGCGTAGAGGTAGGCTTTGATGTGCTCGCCTTGACGATAGTACTCACCAGGGATTTGCTCTTCGCGGGGGAGTATGGCCACGGTGCGTCCAAGGTCTACAAAGATAGCTCCACGCTCCATACGCTGGACCTTACCACTCACAATCTCTCCCTGCCGAGCCTCGTATTCTCCGAGAATGGAGGTCTTTTCTGCACGGCGGATTCGTTGGATAATAACCTGCTTTGCAGTCTGTGCCGCAATGCGTCCGTAGTCGCCCTTGCTCTCTAGCGGGAAGGTGAGTTCTTCCCCCGGGGCAACATCCTTCTTAATCTTTACTGCGTCATCAATCATAATGTGATGTTCCTCGTTGAAGCTCACTTTGCGCTCGCTTGAGGGAATTTCCCCCTCAGAGTACTCAACCTCTTCTTCTACCTCCTCATCGGGGTGACGGAGCATGGATTGATCAACCACAATTTTAATCTGCGAGAATTCAACATCTCCCGTCTTTGGGTTGAATCTTGCCCGTACAATCTGTCCCTTCTTCCCGTAATCCTTCTTATATGCGGCGGCGAGTGCATCTTCTATCGCGTGGAGAATCTCTTCGCGAGGGATCCCGCGCTCCTCCTCAAGCTCTCCTAATGCCGCCGTAAGTGCCTTTAGATCCATCATAATGGCTTTGTTATTGAATAAAAACCGCCCGTTCCTTTCCGGATACGGACGCAACAATCTTTCAGAATAAGTTCAGTATATGCGAATTTTCCTGATTGTCAATTTTTCCACTATGCATCGTTATCAACAGCTAGTGCTATGTCTACAGAAAGAGAGATGGTATGCTTTACCTGTGGAGAAAAGTGTCTCGTTTTTATTATCCATTTAATTATCATTTTACACAATGAAAAAAATTATTTTCTTCTCACTGCTCACACTCGGCGCGCTTATTCTCGCTCCAATGATGGCCTCTGCCGCATGGACAGCGCCTCTTGTCGCTCCGCCGGCCTGTACCGCAGGCAGTCCCGGATGTGACGCGCCTGTAAATGTTGGACCAGTAGAACAAGAAAAAGCAGGAGCCATTAGTTTTAGTGTTCCAAGACTTTACTCTGCCTTAAAGATTAAAAATAAGGATACTGGGAAGGTGGTATTCAGTATTAATCCTTACGATGATAAAGGTAAGGGGTACTTCAACATTTGGGGATCAAATGACGGCGGAACATGGCTCTCTCTGATTACCGGCAAGGATGGAAAGGTGGGTATTGGAGGTGGGGGAGCTCCAAAAATCCCTGTTGAGACACTTGATGTTGAAGGCGCGATCAAGATTGGTAATACTACGGGCAGAAATGCAGGTACCATCCGCTGGACGGGGCAGGACTTTGAAGGATATGATAGTACTGAATGGATAAGCCTTACTGATAAAGGGGATGTCGACGATCTATTAGGCGGAACTTGTCCTACTGGGCAATACATAAGTGGTTTTAGTAATGGATACCCAGTTTGTAGTGAACCGTCAATATATACCGACAATGAGTTTGATTTTGATCCTCTGGGCTCAACCTTTGAAATACCAGAACTTGATGGAGTTTTCAAAGATGTATATGTGAGGCCATCTCCAGCCGTTTCTCCAAAGAAGATGGTACGAGCGATCGTGGTCTCTCTATCCCTTTATCCTGACTTAAATGGATCATTATCCGCGGGGATTAATGAAGTTCAGATCCAGGGCTATAAGAACGGTGACTGGCCTGTCATCTATAACTATGCATGGAATAATACTGACTTAACTGGTCTTGATAAAAGAATAAATTCTCCAACCTTCATAATTCCTCTTAGTCCAAACACAGAAGTAAATAAGACTCAAAATCTTGGCGCATTTAAGATCAGGAGTACAATAGCACCAAATAGTGCGAGAATAAAAGGCAATGGTACTATCATCGCATACATCTATGGTCCTAATAAGATGTATGATACTAAACCGGTCACAGTTAATCTCCCTGTTAGAGTCTATAATCGCGGGTATGGAGGTCATCATATGTCCTGTAACGCAGATTTCAACGGCAAAGTGACCGGAATGAATTTTGTATTTGGTCGTCAAGGCGGACCTAAGATAGGGCAAGTGTGCAGTGATGCGTTCGTGAAAGCTTTAGCAGGGAATGGATCCGTTGTACCAAGTGGATCAGGAACTATTACTATTGATCAAGGTAGTCGTGAGATATCTAAGACGGTCACATATACTCCCTCTGGTTTGTCAGAATTACCAATCTATATATATTCTGGATCGATGGTGGACGGGCTACTGAGTCCTATTGAAAAATCACTTGGATTAGCGAAGTACTCTTGTAACCAAGTCAAATACTCCATAAATCGTTCATTTGGGTGGACTGGAACCACTGCTGAAGGTACCTCCTTTGGTAGCTTAGATGTGACTTGCCATAGATAGGGCTCCTCATCAACAGTCTCGGTTAGATTTACAGAGAGGTCTGGAATGCTCAGGAGAGTATAACCAGACCTTTTTGTTATTGATACAAAAATTATTATTATCCCTTTAGACATTGTATGTGCCTACCGTAATGAAATAATCTTGTGCCACGGACTCCATTGGACGCTTTTTGTGTCGCATCTGCACGGAGTCAATGAGGAGGCACTTATCAACCATTTTTTATCGGAGAGGGCGGCACAACTTGATATACTAAAGGTGTGCACACAGACCTCGTACGGTTACAAGCATTTTTAGTGGACTCTGGCTTGGTGAGTAAGTCAGATATTGATCTTGCCTCGCAAGATGCGGCTACTCGCTCGCTTTCTCTTGGTGATGTTCTTATCTCGCAAGGAAAGATTTCTGAAGACGAATGGCGCAAGGCACAAGCCTATGTGCTGGGTATCCCCTTCGTCTCTCTCCAAGGGCAAAAAATAGATATCTCTGTGCTCTTGGTAATCCCAGAGCCGGTTGCGCGCAAACACAACATCATTGCCTACAAGCGTTCTGACACTGCGCTTGAGGTGGCTATGCTTGATCCAGAAGATCTTAAAGCGATTGAATTTATCAAGAAGAGTGTTGGTCTCCGCATCCTTCCACGATTGACCGATACCGAGAGTATGCGCTCTGCCTTGGTCCAGTATCAAAAGAGTCTCAAGGCGGAATTTGGCGATATCATACAAAAAGAGGCAAAGGCAGTTAAAACACTTACAGAGAGTGTAACGCCAGAAGAGGGAGAGAATGAATTAAAGAAGATGGCAGAGGATCTCCCTGTTGTTCGTATTATTGACACACTCCTTTCTCACGCTGTAGTGCAGAAGGCCTCTGACATCCACATTGAGCAGTATGAAGATGAGGTTGTCATCCGGTACCGTATTGATGGTATCTTGCACGATGCAATGATGCTACCCAAGGCAGTCGGTCCAGGGATCATTGCTCGTGTAAAAGTACTCTCTAATTTACGCTTGGATGAAAAGCGCCTCCCTCAAGATGGTCGTTTTAAGATTGAATCAGAAGGGCAGAAGATCTCGTTCCGTGTCTCAATACTTCCTACCTATTACGGAGAGAAGGTGGTGATGCGCCTCCTCCCTGACGCAGTGAAAGGCTACACCTTGGAGGGACTCGGCTTTCATGGTGCAGGATTAGAGTGCATTCACGGCGCAACACGAAAGACTACGGGTATGATCCTCGTCACTGGACCTACGGGGAGCGGAAAATCAACAACGCTTTACACTATTTTAGATATTCTCAATAAGCCGGATGTAAATATTTCTACTATTGAGGATCCTGTTGAGTATCAGATGCCGCGCATTAACCAAACACAGGTTAAGCCAGATATTGGGATGACATTTGCGGCAGGGCTCCGTTCTCTGATGCGCCAAGATCCAGACATTATTATGGTGGGGGAGATCCGCGATAAAGAGACCGCTAACCTTGCTATTAATGCCGCGCTCACAGGCCACCTCGTGCTCTCAACTCTCCATACTAACTCTGCCGGTGCCACAATTCCTCGTATGTTGGATATGGGAGCGGAACCATTTCTTCTCGTCTCAACAATCAATGTTATTGTGGGGCAACGGCTGGTGCGCAGGCTATGCAAGAACGGGAAAATTGAATACCGTCTCACTCCAGCAGAAGCACATGCACTCGCATCAGAGGTAGATCTGCCAAAAGTACTTTCCGTCTTGGAACAAGAAAAACTTATTGCTCCAGGGACTCCTATTACCGATGTTCCCTTTTTCAAACCACAAGGGAGTGCGGATTGTCCGGATGGATTTTCCGGCCGTATTGGTATTCATGAGATTATGGCTCTGTCCCCATCAGTGAAAGAGCTAGTGATGAAGGGGGCGACTGCCGCGGAGATAGAAGAACAGGGGAGAAAGGAGGGAATGTTCTCTATGTTGGAAGACGGCATCTACAAAGCAGCGCAAGGCATTACCACGATTGAAGAGGTGCTCCGTGTAGCAGCGGAATAATAATATGAAATATCTTTTCCGAGCACGAAAAGAGACTGGCGAGGAGGTTAGTGGCGAGCGTGACGCACTTGACCAGCTTGCTCTTTCCCGTTCGCTCCGTGCAGAAGGACTTACCCCTATCCTTGCTAAAGCCGTTACACCAAAAAAGAATCTCGCAGACAGTATTCTGGGCTTATTTGTAAAGGCACTTTCTCTTCGTGAAAAAGTTCTCTTTGCAGATAATCTTGGCTCAATGATTACTGCAGGCCTCTCCCTCTCTCGCGCACTTGAGGTTATAGAACGGCAAGGAGGGAGTAAGCACTATAAGGAAGTAGTGCATACAATCGCAGAGCGGGTGAAGAGTGGAGGGAGCCTCCACGAGGCGCTCTCTGCGCGAAAAGATATTTTTCCGCCGGTCTTTGTCGCTATGGTTGCTGCGGGTGAGGAATCGGGAAAGCTCCCAGAGTCGCTTGCAATTATCTCAGACCAACTCAATAAGAGCTATGAATTACGACGCAAGATAAAGGGAGCAATGATGTACCCGGCGGTCATTGTCTGCGTCATTATCTTGATTGGTATCCTTATGATGATGTATGTGGTGCCAACACTCACTGCTACCTTTAAGGATCTCGGAGTGGAACTGCCTCTCACTACACAGATGGTCATTTGGTTTAGTGATTTTGTAAGTGCGCACAAGATCCTTAGTATTCTCTTACTACCTCTTCTTATCGTTGGTGGGTGGAGGGGGGCCAAATTTCCTGTCATCAGACGATCACTTGAACGCCTCGTACTCCGCCTCCCACTTATCTCGCCGATGGTACGCAACATGAATGCTGCAGTGACGATGCGTACCATCTCTTCTCTTGTCTCCTCCGGCGTGTCAATGACCGAGTCGCTCCAGATTACCGAGGATGTACTCCAAAATCATGCGTATAAAAAAGCGCTTGTCCACGCTCGCGAAAATGTACAGAAAGGTATCCCACTTTCACAGACATTCCACACTTACGAGCAAATTTATCCTGTACTCGTCACAGAGCTTGCAGCAGTAGGAGAGGAGACTGGTGATCTGCCAGGGATGCTTCTTAAGGGAGCGCAGTTTTATGAGAAAGAAGTTGATCAGGTAACAAAAAATCTCTCAACCATTATAGAGCCGGTGCTGATGGTATTGATTGGTATTGCTGTTGGATTTTTCGCTATCGCGATGCTTGGTCCAATGTACTCGCTGACTGATGCAATCAAGTAATACAAAAGAGTCTCTGTACCGACGCGGGCTAACACTCGTTGAAGTGCTCGTTGGTATTACTATCTTTCTCATCGTGTCTTTCGGTGTGTATGAGGGGTACATCGGGGTGATGAAGTTAGTCTCTACATCTAAATTGCGGACACTTGCAATGCTCGCGGCAAATGAGCAGATTGAGCTAATTAGAAACCTTCCATACGGGAATGTTGGTATTGTGCAGGGTATCCCCTCCGGTGTTATCGATCGAGAAGTGACCTCAATAAAAGGGGGAGTGACCTTTCTCCTCCGGACAACGATTAGAAATATTGATGACCCCTTTGATGGGACTATCGGGGGGAGTCCTAACGATCTCTCTCCTGCAGATTACAAACTAGTTGCCGTCTCTGTCGGATGTCCGCTCTGTGCTGGATTCTCTACGACGACAGTGACGACAAATGTTTCTCCAAAAAATTTGGAAAGCACCGGCAATAATGGAGCGCTTTTCATCTCAGTCTTTGATGCAAATGGAATGCCGGTCTCTGGAGCGAGTGTCCATGTTGAAAATCAGAGTGCTTCCCCGGTGGTCAGTATTAACGAAGTGACTAATAATGATGGGGTGCTCCAATTGGTGGATGTGCCTCCTGGGTCCTTTAGCTACAGTATCCTTGTGTCAAAGACTGGATACTCAAGTGCGCGGACATACGCCGCTGATGATCCTAATATCCCAAATCCCTCGCAAGTGCATGCGACTGTAGCGACTGGGCAGTTGACGCAGATGAGCTTTGCGATTGATAGAGTGTCTACCCTCACCGTTGAGACGGTACAAGAGAACTGTGAATCTGTGCCGGGTACAGATTTCTCTTTACGAGGTTCAAAAACTATTGGCACTGATCCGACTATCTATAAATACAACCAGAGTCACACGACAGGGAGCGACGGGAAGACAATCATCAGCTCACTGGAATGGGATTCGTATACACCGACGGTCACTGAGGCTACACTCGATTTTGCTGGCTCCCTCCCGCTCTCCCCCTTCTCGCTTAATCCTGGGACAGAGCTTACTCTGCGTCTTGTGGTAGCACCAAAGAGCAGTAACTCACTCTTAGTTGTGGTGAAAGATGCAAGCACAGGACTCCCGCTCTCTGATGCAACAGTGACACTCTCTCGCTCGGGGTACTCTGCTACAAAGGTGAGTAATCGTGGTTATCTCAACCAGAGTGATTGGTCTCTCGGTGGAGGACAGGGTCTCTACACTAACCGTAGTAAGTTCTTCCAATCTTCCAATATTGATTACGGCGGGCTCGGCGGAGTCCCTGTTGGTGAGATGGCACTTGCGCAGGTGCTTGGTAATTATGATAGTGCGGGGACACTTGAGTCATCAGTGATGGATACGGGCGGTAGCTCAACGACCTTCTACACGCTCCTCTGGCAACCTGGAGACCAGGCTACTTCTACTGGTGTAGGGAGTCTCAAGTTTAAGATCGCGAGCGGGAATGACGCCGCGACGACCACCTGGGTATACCGTGGCCCAGACGGGACAGAGGGAACATACTACGATGTGACAAATAGTAGTATCTCTCCAGTACACACAAACGATCGCTATCTGCGTTATAAGGCTTTCTTGAGTACTGAAGATAGTCTAGTAAGCCCTCGCCTGTCAGATGTCTCTATAACATACGGATCTGTCTGTGTACCTTACGGACAAGTGCTCTTCCAGGGGCTTGAATTAGGGACATACACGCTCACCATCTCTCGCGCCGGCTACCAACCGCACACAAATAATGCTGTTTCTATCGGGGGTGCATGGCAACAAGCAGAAGCAACTCTTTCACCATGACACAGATACACAAGAAAGGCTTTAGCGTTGTTGAAATGCTCATTGTGGCGGGTATCCTCGGGGTTATTTCTCTTATCATTTCTTCATTCCAAGTAACTGTCTGGCGCGAGAATGCATCCCAGCAATCTGCTTTAGAGTCTGAGGCAGAGCTCCGTGGTGTTGTGCGGCAATTTATGCGTGATGTACGGGGAGCGGCACCAGGGAACACAGGATCTTACCCGATAGAACTTGCATCTACTACGGCACTTACCCTCTACGGAGATAGTGATGGTGATGCTGACCGAGAACGCATCCGTTATTCTATAAGTGGGACTAATTTGATCCGCGGAGTCACAAACCCCTCTGGTTCCCCTGCAAGCTACCTTGATGCAAATGAAAGTAAGAAGACTGTGGTGCGCTACCTTGCAACGACGAGCACTCGTTTTGATTATTTTGATGGAACATATATGGGTACAACTTCACCACTTGCTCAGCCAGTAGATAACTATCGCGTGCGTCTTATCCGTCTTACTGTCTCAGCTGATAAAGATACTCATCGTGCGCCTGCCCCGCTCACTGTAACAGGGCAATCACTTATCCGTAGCCTGAAGGATAACTTCTAGTATGGGATACAAAATGTACAGACGCGGGTACCTCATCATACACACACTGGTGTTTGGTGCGATTGCGATTCTCTTTATTACTGCGCTTGCCAATTGGGGAGCACTCAACCTTCGGGCGGGACGAGATGCCGGACTCCGCGAACAAGCTTTTCACATCGCCGAAGCAGGTATTGAGTACTACCGTTGGCACTTGGCACACGCCCCTACTGATTACCAAGATGGCACTGGCGCTGCAGGTCCTTATGTGCATCAGTACCGTGATGCTGATGGGACGGTGATTGGGACCTTTACGCTCACCATTACCCCTCCTCCCGTTGGGTCTACGCTCGTTGTAGTTGTCTCGGAGGGGGCTGTGACGGCGAGTCCTACAATCTCACGACGCATTGAAGCAAAATTTGCTATCCCCTCCATTGCTAAATATGCCTTTCTTGCAAAAGCAAAGATACGCTTTGGAGAGGGGACAGAGGTCTTTGGTCCGATTCATTCAAACGATGGGATCCGCTTTGACGGGCTGGCGCACAATCTTGTGACGAGCTTCAAGTATAGTTATGATGACCCAGACCATAGTGGAGCAGATGAGTATGGTGTACACACTCATCTCTCTCCTACTGATCCCATACCGCCGACCCCTCCACCTCCAGGGGTACCTCCAGCGCGGACGAGCATCTTTGAATCAGGGCGACAGGTTGGAGTCCCCGCAGTTGATTGGGATGGCTTCACACAAGATCTGGCGCAGATAAAGGCGGATGCGCAGGCGCAGGGGCGTTACCATGCGGGATCTGGCTCTCTTGGATATAACATTGTCCTTAAAACAAATGATACCTATGATTTGTATAAAGTGACAGGGCTGACCCCCGCACCTTCCGGGTGCTCTGATACGCAAGGACAGGATGGGTGGGGAACATGGAGCATTAGTGCGCAGACTCTCCTTGGCAATTTTGCGTTTCCTGCAAACGGGCTCGTATTCCTTGAGGATAATGTATGGGTAGAGGGGGCAATACAGGGCGCGCGACTTACCATTGCGGCTGGGCGCTTCCCCGAGAGTCCTTCCACAAACGCACATATCACAGTCAATAAAGATGTCCGCTATTCCGCTACTGATGGAACTGATGTCCTTTCCCTCATCGCACAGGGTAATATTAATGTGGGGATGGTGAGCGATACCGACTTACAAGTTGATGCCGCCTTGGTCGCAAAGAATGGCCGAGCTGGTCGGTACTACTATCCGGCCCCGTTTTGGTTCTGGAATCGTTGTTCTCCCTACCATGAACGGAACAGTATTATGCTCTTTGGTATGATCGCCTCAAAGGAACGCTATGGCTTTGCGTATACTGATGGCAATGGCTATGAGACTCGTGACATTATCTATGATGGGAACCTCCTCTACGGTCCGCCGCCCTCCTTCCCACTCACTTCTGACCAGTACCAGACCATTTCTTGGCGAGAGCTCTAATGCGCTATACTAGGCGGATGAGAGATATAATTATTGCCTGTAACTGGAAGACAAACCCGGAGCGCTGGGGAGCGGCAGAGGTGCTCTACCGTGGTCTTGTAGAAGTAAGTAAATCGCTGAGAGAAACAGAAATTTGGGTCGCGCCTCCATCACCCTTTATAGAGGGCTTAAGTGGGCGGCGTGTTTTAAAAAGGGTATCTGTTGGTGCGCAGGACTGCTCCCGTTTTGGTGCTGGTGCAGAGACGGGGGAGGTGAGTGCCCGAATGCTCAAAGAGGCAGGAGCACAGTTTGTGATCATTGGACACTCTGAGCGGAGGACTCTCGGTGATAGCGATGCGGATGTGAATACAAAAATGAAGCAGGCGCACAAAGCAGGACTACAAGTACTCCTTTGTGTTGGAGAACGGCTCCGCGATGAGCATGGTGAGTATTTAAAATTTATTGCGGAGCAAGTACGAACCGCACTCCACACACTCCCCAAGAGTATTGTGCGGAAGCTCGCTATTGCTTATGAGCCAGTATGGGCAATCGGAGAACATGCGGCAGTACCAGATACGCCAGAAGATTTCCGTAGTGTGGCAATCTTTATTAAAAAGATTGTCAGTGAATACGCTGGCGCGGGGGCAGCTCTTTCTGTTCCCGTACTTTACGGAGGGTCGGTGTCTAAAGAGAATGCAGTGAACTTCATTTCAGAAGGGGATGCCGATGGCTTACTCGTTGGAAGAGCGTCACTCAGACTCCCTGCGATCAAAAATATTATTGTTGATATTGAAGCGCTTAAGAAAGCACATCGCTCGCAGAGATCTAGATATGAAAGAGCTCGTTAAACTTTCACCAAAAAGACTTCGCGGGGTACATGTACTTCTGCGTCTTGATTTGAATGTACCTATTGAAGTTGGGAAGGTTGTTGATCGTTTTCGTATTGATCGCGTACTTCCCACCATCATGTTTTTAAAAAAGATGGGAGCAAAAACGATTATCCTCTCGCACCTGGGAAGGAGTGGAGAATCTCTACTTCCGGTAGCACGAGAGTTGAATCGTGTGACTGATGTCGGCTTTAATCCGGCTCCGATTGCAGATGTAAAACGTACCTTACACGAACTTGCTGATGGTGGAGCCGTCCTATTAGAGAACCTCCGTAGAGATGCCGGTGAAGAGAATGGGAGTGCTTCGTTTGCGAAGATCCTTGCAGGGCTTGGGGATGTGTATGTAAACGATGCCTTTGCTGTCTCTCATAGAAAGCACGCAAGTGTCTATGCGCTTCCGAAGTTGCTCCCGCATTATGCAGGGCCTCTTTTTATGGAAGAGTATCGTAATCTGAAAAAAGCGTTCTCTCCCCAGAAACCTCTCGTACTCATCCTAGGGGGCGCAAAGTTTGAGACAAAGGTTCCAGTACTCAAGCGCTTTATAAGGAGTGCCGATTATATTGTGGTAGTGGGGGCGATTGCGCATGCGTTCTACCGTGCACAAGGTCTTGAGTTGGGAAAGTCGCGTATCGATGCTAAGATTTCTGCAAAAGCATATCTTAAGGAAGTGCGGAATAGACGCATTATTCTCTCTCCGGACGCCTTAGTCTCAAATGGCTCTGCTGTTGAGAAGAAGCAGGTGCATGCACTTGAGAAGAACGATTCCATTGTTGATATTGGGCCGCAAGGACTTGAGGAGCTCCGCAGGGCATTAAAAGGAGCAAAGACTATTCTCTGGAATGGCCCCGCGGGTAATTATGAGGCAGGCTATGGAGAGGGGACACTCGCGATAGCTCGTGCGGTTGCAAAATCCAAAGCATATTCAATTGTAGGGGGTGGAGATACTATCGCGGCAATCCAAAAGACGAACCTATCGGGGAAGTTTAATTTCCTCTCAACTGCTGGCGGTGCGATGTTGGAATTTTTTGCAAGTGGCACCCTTCCTGGTATTGAGGCTCTTGACTGACTGAAGTTAGACTCCAGTCATCTCACTGCATTGCATCTTTGATCTGTTGCGCGGCACTCTTAAGCTCATCTGCTGTCACACCATCCTTCCCTCCCCAGTGCATGTACCCGTCGTTATTGTAGCGTGGCATGATGTGTATGTGCGCATGGAATACAATCTGTCCCGCCGCTCGTTCATTGTTCCAGCCGATATTGATGCCGTCAGCCTGAGTTCCTGCCTGTATTGCACGCGCCAGTTTTTGCAGTACGGGGCATATTTCTTGAAGGAGCTTCTCTGGCATATCAAAGAGATTACGATGGTGCGCTTTAGGTATAAGGAGTGAGTGGCCGATGTGGAGCGGCTTAATGTCTAAGAAAGCAATGAAAAGTCCATCCTCATAGACTTTCTCAGCGGGGATGGTCCCCGATACGATCTTACAAAAGATACAGTCTTCCATCCTCCCAGTATATGCTACAATGCTGTCGTTATGAAAGTGTCCCCCGAGCTCCTCTTAGAGGCACTCCTTACTCGTCGTGGAATTGGTGCTCATGAGCGTGAGCGCTTCTTGCATCCTTCGTACGAGCGTGATGTGCTTGATCCATTTCTCTTCTCCCAGATGCAACGCGCGGTTGAGCGTATCTTGACTGCCATTACGCAGGGTGAGAAGATAGCAATTTTTGGTGATTATGATGCGGATGGTGTGCCGGGTACGGCTATCCTTGCTTCTTGGTTTCGAGCTATCCAGTACCCAGTGCGTATCTACATTCCTAATCGTCACACCGAGGATTATGGCTTAAGCGAGTGCGCGGTTGACGAGTTTTCTCGCGAGGGCATCACACTCCTCATTACAGTTGATTGTGGCATTACCAGTATTGCCCCAGTGGAGCGAGCGAAAGAACAGGGGATAGACGCCATCATCACAGATCACCATATCCCGCCAGAGTCACTTCCTAACGCTTACGCAATTCTTAATCCAAAATGTGTTGGAGAGGAGTACCCCTTCAAAGAGCTCTCCGGGGCGGGTGTCGCGTTTAAGCTTGTACAAGCCTTAGTGAGGGACCCACGGAGCCCAGACGCTGGCGGTGTGAACTGGGAAAAATGGCTCTTAGACTTGGTTGCGATAGCGACCGTGTCTGATATGGTCCCGCTCTCTGGGGAGAATCGAGCATTGACTCACTTTGGCCTCTCGGTACTGCGCCAGACGCGGCGGCCTGGGCTTATCGCACTCCTTGCAGAATTGCGTCTGGATCCTGCGCATATAACAGAAGATGATATCGGGTATCTGATTGGTCCGCGTATTAACTCGGCGAGCCGTATGAGCCATGCCTTGCACGCATTTAATCTCCTTATGGCAGAGCAGCTACCGGAGGCACAAGTACTGGCGCATGAGTTAGAAGCGCAGAATCGTGGACGCAAGGAAATTACTGAAACGATTATGGATCACGCGCATACACTCCTTGATGAGGGTGACCCACCTCCTGTGATTGTGATCGGACACCCCTCATGGAGTCTTGGCGTGCTGGGACTTGTGGCAAGTCGCTTGGTAGAGACCTACCATCGGCCAGCTTTTGTGTGGGGAGTGAACGAGGACGGTCTATGCAAGGGCTCCTGTCGTTCGGATGGGACGGTGAATGTGGTTGAGCTCATGCGTGTAGCGGGCGGAGAAGATTTATTTGTAAACTTTGGTGGGCATAAGGAGGCAGGCGGATTTATTGTGCAAAAAGGTGAAGAGAACGAGCTCGAACAACGCCTAAGTGATGCGTATTCTACACTCCGTGTAGAAGTGCCTCATAGCCCAAGTACAGAGATTGATTACCGCCTCTCGCTCTCCGATGTGACCCAAGATATGTATCGCACTATGGCATGCCTTGCTCCTTTCGGAATTGGGAATGAAAAACCTGTTTTTCTCTTTGAAGGAGTAGAGGTCGCCGCGGTGAGAATGTTTGGGCGGGGCAATGCGCACCTTGAGCTTATGGTGAAAAACTCTGCACTAGGGAACGAGCGACCAGTGCCAGCTGTGGGATTCTTTGCAAAACGGACCGTCCCGCACGCGCATACGCTTAAGGAGTCTGATTGGATTGATGTTGCCGCCCATTTGGAGCGATCAATATTCCGTTCACGGCCGCAGTTACGACTCCGAATTGTAGATGTGTCTCGCGTAGCGTAGTATTGGAATGATGTCTATCAATACACTCTATCTCAATACTGATGGTGGTGCGCGCGGTAATCCTGGTATTGCTGGTATTGGGGTGCACCTGTATACGGTGGATGGGAAGACAATAGAAAAAGTATCTAAGTCATTGGGCATTGCCACTAACAATGAGGCAGAGTATCAGGCAGTGATTCTCGGCTTTTCAAAATTAATCGAGCATTTTGGCACTGAGCTTTTGATACGACAAGTTGAACTGCGCTTGGATAGTGAGTTGGTGGGTAGGCAGTTGATGGGGGAATATCGAGTGAAGGAGCCACGGCTCCGTGCTCTCTACGAGGAGGCACAGCGCTTGCGTGTGCATATACCACTACTACACATCAAAACAATCCCACGAGAGGAAAATGAAATTGCTGACAGACTTGCGAACGAAGCGATGGACACCCAGGTTAAAGGTCACTAGTATTTATTTTTTTGCTCTTTACCCGCTACTGCGGGCTCCAACGAGACTCAAGAATAGAGACTATTCACCTTTATGTTGATTGTATGTCAGAAGAAGTGAATGAAGGCAAGTGCTCCTGCGAGGATGAGTACTTGCGAGCAGACTCCTGCAAAGCTCCACGAGAGCTTTCTTGCATGTGTAAAATCTTGTAGTGACTGATTCCACTGGAGAAATCTTGTTGGCACTCCTGCGTGGAGCGCGGAGAGGAGATCGGGGAGTATAGAACCAAGACCAAGCAAGAAGAATGGGAGCGGATGCGCTAAGAAGTTTTCTACGCCAAGTATCGCGATAGCGAGCACAGTACCAAGTGTCATATCAAAACCTACTCGTCCACAGTCATGGATGAGAAAGTCTTTCGTATTGAAAGGAGGAGCGTTCTTATCCTCATTAAACGCGTAGCGGAGCTTGTAGTCATAGTGAGGGATACTGTCTGCAAGATAGTGCGTCCCCATTGCAAAGATGAGAAGTGCTACGGGATTGGAATTAATAAGAGGCGCACCGAGTGCGCCTGCAAGTGCTATGTGCGTGCTCAATGTCATTAGAGAAAAGTGTAGCAAGATGGATGTACACTGTATAGATGCTTGTGCTTGTTGTAGGAGCGGCACTCCTTATGTATGGATGGAAGGTCTCTGACCGTGCCCTACTTCTATGTGCTCTCTATATTCTCATGTTTGGTCTTGGGTATATCCGCTTCGCCCACTTAAACACACAAGAGAGCGCACTCCCAGAATCTGGACATATTACGCGCATGGGCACGGTTATGGAGCATCCCGACATCCGTGATGCTTCTGTCCGAGTGGTATTAGAGACAGAAGAGGAGCATGAACGCGTACTCGTCTCTCTTCCTGTTGGCACCCGTCTTTCATATGGCGATAGAGTAACGGTGAGTGGTACGATCCAAGTCCCAGGAGTGTTTGAAACAGATTCGGGGAGGATCTTTAACTATACTGCCTACCTACGCAGGCAGGGGATACTCCGCCATATATCTTTTGCGAGTGTGCACATGACGACTCCCGCCTCATTCTCTCTTAAAGGAGCACTTTTCCAACTCCGAGACAGCACTGAATCTCGGCTACGGAGTGTCGTACCGGAGCCAGAGAGTTCTCTGGTGCTTGGGATGCTTATGGGCGGTAAGTCGGGACTCGGGACTGGCCTCACTAATATCTTTACTCGTGCGGGTATTATTCACATTGTTGTCCTCTCTGGATATAACATTACTATTATTGCCGAGTCGGTACGCCTCCTTCTTATGCGCGCTCCTGTGTTTGTGCGAGCGTGGTGGAGCGGAATCACCGTCATCCTTTTTGTGGTGATGGCGGGTGCCGATGCTTCTGCGGTGCGTGCGGGTTGTATGGCAGTAATTGCACTCACTGCACGGGCGACTGGGCGACCTTACGGAGCATTACGCGCGCTCGCACTTACTGTGCTTGCAATGGTGCTCTGGAATCCACTCATCCTCTTGTACGATCCCGGATTTATATTATCGGTATGCGCAACTCTCGGGGTAATACTTCTTACTGATCCCATCTCAGGGAAACTTATGGTTATACGATGGAGCTTTCTTAAAGAAATTGTAGCGACGAGTCTTGCCGCATACTGTGCGGTACTCCCGTACCTCGCGTACCAGATTGGCGCAGTAAGCAGTGTTGCCTTAGTGGTTAATCCGCTTACGCTCCCGTTTGTGCCACTTGCTATGCTCTTGGGCGCGATAACTGGCGTCCTCGCGTTCGTCAATGTGCCATTTGCACTCCTCTCAGCTTTTCCTCTCATACTCCTTTTGCGTACACTCATCACGCTAGCGCGATTGTTCTCTGAACTACCTTTCGCCTCTATAACCGTACCTGCGTGGAGTGGGGTAGTCATTGCACTCATCTATGGAGTGCTTGGGATATATTGGTATAGAAAAAGCCCTGACACACTATAAACCAACACAGTCCATCTTTGAGTGGTATGTGGAACACCTCTCTATTCCAGGTCTCTTTAATGTTCGTCCGCTCAATGCGGATATCCGTATATATTAGCATATTTTGTCAATATACCCTGACAGGGACTACAATAAAGGTATGGGACGGATAGAATGGCTAAAAATTGGAGTCCTATTAGTACTCGCGCTCCTCTCGGTGCTTGTATGGTATGCCGTATGGCGAGAATCACAAGGGGAGCTTATCGTCGCCTTTTTAGATGTCGGTCAAGGGGATGCCATCTATATAGAGGCGCCAAATGGGAACCAGATGTTGATTGATGGCGGGAGGGGGAGAGAGGTCTTGCGAGAGCTTGGTGCTGTAATGCCCCTCTACGACAGGAGTATTGATGTAGTGCTTGCGACGCACCCTGATGCAGATCACATTGGAGGACTCATCCCCGTATTTGAATCATACACAGTAGGCGCCTTTGTGGACTCGGGGAATGCACATCAGACTACGGTGACCAAAGCACTCACCCGTGCGCTTACAGAAGAGGAGTCCATCCATGTCACCGCGCGGCGTGGGATGCGCATCCGCTTAAGTCGTGGAGCCGTGTTCACCGTGCTCTATCCCAATAGAGATGTGGCAGATGTGGAATCAAACGAGGCGAGTATTGTTGGTAGACTCGCGTACGGGACGACGACTGTACTCTTGACTGGTGATGCGCCTATTAGTGTAGAACGCGCGCTGATGGCAGAGGGAGGTATGTCACTTAAGAGTACGGCGCTGAAATTAGGTCACCATGGTTCACGGACATCCTCACTCCCCGGATTTCTCTCTCTAGTCAAGCCGGAGCTCGCCATCATCTCGGCAGGGGAGGGGAACCGCTATGGCCATCCACATCAGGAGGTGCTTGCGAGTCTCCAAAAACAAAACATCCGTATTCTGCGTACGGATGTGGATGGGAGGATTATACTTTTAAGCGACGGGAAATCTCTAAGTGTTTCTTTGCCTTGAGACAGCGTGTGCAGATTTTGATACGGCCACCAGTAGGTAATGCTGCCCATTGGAGGTTCACAAAAACACGGCGCTTGCCGGTTGGATTATATTTGGTCGCGCGGACGCGGTTGGAGTAGCCTCCCGCCATCTGGCTCCCCCTCTTACACAGTGGACAGATCTTCATATATATTCACGGATGAGTTTCGTTATGGTATCATACTCAAGCCAATTTGCAACACTATGGCAGAAACCATTTTTCTCATCGTCGTCCTCATTATCTCGGTGGTGATCCATGAAGTCTCTCATGGCTATGCCGCGAGTGCTCTTGGAGATGACACCGCGCGTAACGCCGGGCGCCTCACACTTAACCCCCTCTCACACTTAGACCCTGTGGGGTCTGTTCTCGTTCCGCTTGCGCTCGCGATCATGCCAGGAGGATTAATGCTCGGTTGGGCAAAGCCGGTGCCATACAACCCTTACAACTTGAGAGCAAAGCGCTTTGGTCCCGCCATTGTGGCACTCGCAGGGCCGCTCTCTAATGTGGCACTTGCGGTGCTCATGGCCTTTGCGGTACGGACCATGCCGGGATTTGGGATTACCTTCTCTGAAGCCTTCCTCCAAGGGGCGGCCTCTATTGTGGTAATCAATATCGTGTTGGCCAGCTTTAACATGATACCAGTGCCTCCTTTAGATGGTTCTAAAGTGCTCTTCTCGCTCCTGCCCTACCGCTATCACTTTGTGGAAGAGGCACTAGAGCACTACTGGTTCATATTTCTCCTTGCTGCACTCATCCTCTGGCCTTATCTCACGGACATCGTTCTCTCTCTCGCTACTCTCCTTTTGGGGCAGTGATGGAGGTCTCACTCCCAACATCAAAATACTCTTATGTCTCATGTGTTCAACCTCGGAGGTTGAACACGAGTAGCTGAGTAATAAAAGTATCACGGCCGTGAAAGTCTTATTATAATTGTAGTTGTCAGTTTTAATGATGATGGTGACCGTCCCACCCAGTCGTACTTGTCCAACGGCGACTTTGACTACACTTGGTACACTCCCACGCTGCGGATTTGTCTTCCTTGTCTCGCCCTCCTCTGTCCATCCATGACTCTGGCAGTTCCTATTCATCTACCACGTCGTGCTAGCAGGTGCTTTCTCTTGCACATTTTGAGTGTGTATAGTACAGTAACGCTCGTATGCCGACAATTAATCAGTTAGTCAGGAATGGCAGAAAAAAGCAAGTCAAACGCTCGCGCACTGTTGGTCTCGCGCGCGGTTTCAATACGCTTAAAAATAAACCAGTCTTTTACCCATCTCCCTTTAAGCGTGGCGTCTGTATTCAGGTCAAGACGACTACTCCAAAAAAGCCAAACTCCGCGCTCCGTAAAATTGCGCGCGTCCGTCTCACTAACGGTATGGAGGTGACAGCCTACATCCCAGGCGAAGGGCACAATTTACAAGAGCATTCAGTAGTACTCATCCGTGGTGGTCGCGTGAAAGACCTCCCAGGTGTCCGCTATCACATCGTCCGCGGTGTGCTGGATGCCGGAGGAGTTGAGAAGCGCCGCCAGGCTCGCTCACTCTATGGCGCAAAAAAGAATGTAAAGGCAGCAAAATAATCTATGAGAAGGAGAGTAAAAAATCGGAATAAGCCGGCGCCAGATTACCGCTTCAAGTCCCCGCGTGTTTCGCAGTTTGTGAACTATGTGATGGAGCGCGGCAAAAAGAATGTTGCAGAAAGAATTGTGTACAGTGTGATGGATAAACTTGCCACAGAGACCAAACAGAATCCTCTGGAAGTTTTTGAGACTGCCATTAGAAATACTGGTCCAACAGTAGAGGTCCGCTCACGCCGCGTTGGCGGTGCTAACTACCAAGTGCCACACGAGGTACGCCCCGAGCGCCGCACCTCACTTGCCTTGCGCTGGATGATCGGCGCGGCACGCTCTAAGAAGGGTGCTCCGATGGCAAAAAAATTATACGATGAGGTACTTGCCGCATCACAGAATCAGGGCGAGGCAGTAAAAAAGAGAGAGAATGTCCACAAAATGGCGGAGGCCAACCGCGCCTTTGCACACTTTGCCTGGACTTCACGAAAATAAATGAGCGAAAACCTTTCTAAGACACGCAACTTTGGAATCATTGCGCACATTGACGCTGGCAAGACCACGACCAGTGAGCGCATTTTGTTTTATACCGGCCTCTCACACAAAATAGGAGAGGTGCACGAGGGTGAGGCGGTGATGGACTGGATGGAGCAAGAGCGCGAGCGCGGCATTACTATCACCTCTGCCGCAACAACCGCATCGTGGATCCCGACATATTTATCCGATGAAGTTTTAGCAAAGGCGGACGCAGATCAGTTTAAATACCGTTTTAATATTATTGATACGCCAGGGCACATCGATTTTACTGCTGAAGTAAAGCGCAGCCTCCGTGTCTTGGACGGCGCAGTAGTGGTGTTTGATGGAGTAGCTGGAGTGGAGCCACAGTCAGAGACCAACTGGCGTTACGCAGACGAGGGCAAAGTTCCACGCATCTGCTTTATAAATAAACTGGATCGTATTGGTGCCTCTTTTGAGCGCTCATTCAAAACAATTTTGGATCGTCTCACTACACACGCAGTACGGATGCAGATACCTATTGGCGAGAGTGAGGCACACGAGGGTGTGATTGATCTTCTCTCCATGAAGGCCTACTACTTTGAAGGCGATAAGGGGAAGGCTGTCAACGAACACGAGATCCCTGAGCAGTATCTCGCTGAAGCAAAAAAGTATCATGATGTTCTCGTAGAAAAGATTGTTGAGAACGATGACGATGCTATGACTCAGTACTTGGGTGGGGAAGAGATTTCTCTCTCCAAACTTAAGGCAATTCTGCGCAAGGCCTGCATTGCTAATGATCTGGTCCCCGTCTTCTGTGGTTCCGCACTCAAGAATAAGGGCGTCCAACTCGTACTTGATGCGGTGGTGGACTACCTCCCTTCACCATTGGATATTCCTCCAGTAAAAGGGACAGACCCGAACACTGGAGAGGAGATCATCCGTCACGCGACAGACGACGAGCCTTTTGCAGCCCTCGCGTTCAAGGTACAGACGGACCCATTCGTTGGCCAGTTGACTTACTTCCGTGTTTACTCGGGTGTGGTTGAGGCTGGCTCCTACATTTACAATGCAACAACAAACTCTAAAGAGCGAGTTGGACGCATCGTGCGTATGCACGCTAACCATCGTGAAGATGTGAAGGATGTCCACGCGGGCGAGATTGCCGCGATGGTAGGACTCAAGAATAGCAAAACTTCCGATACACTCTGTGACGCCGAGCACCCGGTCCTCTTAGAGAAGATTGAGTTCCCCGAGCCGGTGGTCTCGCTGCGCATTGAGCCCAAGACAAAGGCAGACCAGGAGAAGATGGGGATGGCTTTAAAGCGTCTTTCGGACGAGGATCCAACCTTTAGAATCAAATCAGACCAAGAGACGGGGGAGACCATCATCTCTGGTATGGGTGAGCTACACCTAGACATCATTGTTGAGCGGATGAAGCGCGAATTTAATGTGGAGGCGAATGTTGGTAATCCGCAGGTGGCCTACCGCGAGACCATCACCGGCACTGCCGAGGTGGAGAACAAGTACATCAAGCAGTCGGGTGGCCGTGGTCAGTACGGGCATGTACGCATCCGCGTGAAGCCTTTGGAGAAGATAGAAGAAGGTACAAAGATCCCTAAGAATGTGATGCGTGAGCAGGGATTTGAATTTATCAACAACATCAAGGGAGGAGTGATCCCACAGGAGTATATTCCCGCCGTAGAGAAGGGCATCCGCGAAGGCATGAGCCGCGGAGTGTTGGCAGGTTTTGAATTGGTAGATATCTCGGTGGATCTTTACGATGGCTCTTACCACGAGGTGGACTCGTCTGAAATGGCCTTTAAGATGGCTGGCTCTATGGCACTGCAGGATGCCGCGCGACAGGCGAAGCCGGTGATCCTTGAGCCAATTATGAAAGTGGAAGTGGTAACGCCGGAGAAGTTCATGGGCGATGTGACAGGCAATCTTTCCAGTAAGCGCGGGCAGATTGAGGGTATGGAGGAGCGCGGAGGTAACCGTGTGATCTGTGCCAAGGCACCTCTCTCGGAGATGTTTGGCTATGTAACCTCGCTGCGCTCAATGACGGAAGGGCGCGCAACCTTTACTATGGAATTCTTGGAGTACTCAATCGTACCGCAGAGCGTTGCCGCAAGTATCATTGAATCTCGCAAATAAAAATGACTGAAGTTCGACTCCAGTCATTTTTATTTTGAACAAAAAGGCCCTCATTGTTGAGGGCCAAAGTGGTGGTGGGACTACAAGAGGGGAATTGTGTACCTACTAAGGATTAGTAAGTGACGGAGGGATGTTCAATGTTCAAGCCGTATCCTCGGTACTCGGTATCTTCGCATATAGTAGCATATTGCTGTCAATTTGTCAATGTATCTTATCCTGGAGGGCTTACCTCGTGACGAATCCTTTAGCTTTACGGGGTTGACTTCCCTTGGGGTTCTGTTAGTATCCTAGATACGCATTCTGCGTGCTTTTTATTGTGCAAAAGGTATCCATTTGATTGTGGATGTCAAAAAGTCGTCTTATTAGCACTCATTATTTAGTTAGCAACAACACCATGGCAGATAAATTTGATCGTTCCAAGCCACATGTTAATGTCGGCACCATCGGACACGTTGACCACGGTAAGACAACGCTCACCGCGGCCATCTTGCATGTCCTTAATCTCGCGGGAAATAAGGTTAAGATGCGCGGAGTTAACGAGATTGACAACGCCCCTGAAGAGCGCGAGCGTGGTATTACTATTGCACTTTCTCATAACGAGTACGAGACAGCAACTCGCCACTACGCACACATTGATGCGCCTGGCCATGCCGACTACATTAAGAATATGATTACCGGCGCCGCACAGATGGATGGTGCGGTTATTGTGGTTGCTGCAACTGACGGCGTGATGCCTCAGACGCGTGAGCATATCATTCTTGCCCGCCAAGTGGGGGTTCCTAAGATCGTGGTCTTCTTAAACAAGGTAGATATGGTTGATGACAAGGAGCTCGTTGATCTCGTTGAAGAGGAGGTCCGTGACCTCTTGACCAAGTACGAGTATGACGGCAAGGCGACCCCAGTCATCCGTGGCTCTGCTCTAAAGGCGCTTGATGCAAAGTCAGCCGAGGATGAGGCTGCAAAGCCAATCTTAGAACTCGCAAAGGCACTCGATGAATACATCCCCGAGCCGGTCCGCGATACTTCTAAGCCATTCCTAATGCCGATTGAAGACATCTTCTCAATTGAAGGACGCGGCACCGTGGTAACAGGCCGTATTGAGCGCGGTGTGGTGAAGGTTGGCGATGAAGCTGAAATTGTTGGTCTCAAAGACACTGTCAAGACAACCGTGACTGGTATTGAGATGTTCAACAAGCAGCTGGATGAAGGTATGGCTGGCGACAATGCCGGTATCCTCTTGCGTGGTGTGAAGAAGGAGGATATTACCCGAGGGCAGGTTCTCTCTAAACCTGGATCAGTTACTCCACATACTGAGTTTGAGGCACAGGCTTATATTCTCACCAAGGATGAGGGAGGGCGCCACACCCCGTTCTTTAATGGCTATAAGCCTCAGTTCTATATCCGTACCACTGATGTTACCGGAGAGGTAACACTAGCTGAAGGAGTAGAGATGGTTATGCCGGGCGACACAGCGACCTTCAAGGTGAAGCTGGTTGCACCAGTTGCGTTGGAAGAGAGACAGCGCTTTGCTATCCGAGAAGGTGGTCACACAGTAGGTGCTGGAGCAGTAATCAAGATTACCGCATAAGGAGTGTCCTCGTGTACTCACCTTGTTCTTTCTTACTATGACCACAACAACCCCGACAAAAGCAAAAGCTAAGGGCCCCGCGACACCGCACAAGCGGGCCGGTGTAGCTAAGGTGGCGCTCAAGGAGGGTGAACTGGGGAAGCTCCGCATCCGCATCTCGGCGTACGAGAATAAGGTGCTGGACGCTTCAGTCAAACAGATTGTAGATACTGCACTCCGCTATGACGCAAAAGTGCGCGGCCCAGTGCCGATCCCTACAGGCATCAAGCGTTACACGGTGAATCGCGCGTCTTTTATTGATAAGAACTCGCGTGAGCAGTTTGAGATGCGTATCCATAAACGACTATTAGATATCTTAAACCCTAACCAAAAGATTGTTGAGAGTCTCACCAACCTCTCACTCCCATCGGGAGTGCATATTGATGTGAAGATGATGTAGTTATCCTATGAAATACCTACTCGCCACAAAGACAGCGATGACGGAGCTCTTTGATGAGAGCGGCAATGCCTATGGCGCAACTGTGCTCAAAGCAGGTCCCGTTACCGTGACCCATGTCCGCACAAAAGAGAAGGACGGTTACACTGCTATTCAGGTGGGCTTTACTGTGGCGAAGGAGAAGTCGGTAACCAAGCAACTCAAGGGGCACCTCAAGGCCTCAGGTGGACTCTTTAAAAATCTTAAGGAGTTCCGTGTAGATGAAGGTGATGAAAAAAAGGTAGGCGATACGGTAGATGTGAGCCAGTTCACTCCCGGTGACTCGGTAACGGTCCGTGGCATCTCTAAAGGGAAGGGCTTTCAAGGTGTGGTGAAGCGGCACGGCTTTCACGGAGGGCGCCGCAGTCACGGACAAAAGCACTCCTTACGCGAGCCAGGTTCTATTGGAGCCTCTGGTGTACAGCGTGTGTTTAAGGGGATTCGTATGGGGGGTCGTATGGGAGTGGATCAGGTAACGGTTAAAAATTTGAAAGTACTCCGTGTTGATGCCGAGAAGGGTGAGCTCTACATAGGAGGAGCAATCCCAGGACGTCGCGGGACGCTGATTGCTGTTACCGCCGCATAGTGCTGGACGAATAACGAGTATGGAACACGAAGTATACACATGGGATGGCAAGAAGGCGGGCATGGTCTCAGTACCGGGAGAGCTTTTTTCGCTCCCATGGAATGCGGACCTCGTACACCAAGTGGTTACCGCTATGCGCAGTAATGCGCGCGCTAACTCCGCACACGCAAAAGATCGAGGAGAAGTCCGTGGCGGTGGTAAAAAGCCTTGGCGCCAAAAGGGGACTGGCCGTGCACGGCACGGCTCCATTCGTTCACCTATCTGGAAGGGTGGTGGTGTGACGCATGGGCCGACCAACGAGCGTAACTACGAGCGCAAGATTAACAAAAAAATGCGCGACAAGGCACTCCTCACCGTACTCTCGCAAAAATTACGCGATGGGGAGATTCTTTTTGTAGAAGGAGCAGCACTCTCGGCGCCAAAGACAAAGGAGGCATCACAACGCCTCGGTAAGCTTGCAGAAATTGTGAACTGCCCGCGCCTGCGCTACTCTCGCGGTAAGCGTGCGCTCATTACCACTGCGACCCTTGAGGGAGATATGGTAAGGGGCTTTCGCAATATCCCCAGCGTCCGCGTTGAGGAACTACGCACGGTTAGCCCCATGGATCTGCTCACCTACGAGTACATCGTCATCGCAAATCCGAAGGATGGTTTTAAAAAGCTTTCTGAACGGGTGAATAAATAATATGTCATCTATTGCACACAATACGAAGCGTAGCGCCACGACTCTCATTAAGCCTCATGTTTCCGAGCGCGCAGCAGGACTCGCAGAGAAGGGAGCTTATGTCTTTATTGCATCAGCTCGCGCAACCAAGAGTGATATTCTCCGTACCGTGAAGGAGCTTTATAAAGTCAGTCCGGTGAAGGTGAATGTTATTTCTGTACCATCCAAACGCCGCGTGGGTCGCCGTGGTATCCGTGGCGTTCGAGCAGGATTTAAAAAAGCAATTGTCTTTTTAAAGAAAGGAGAGACGATTGAATTAGGATAGCCACACTGTATGAAAACATACCATGCAACAACGCCATCGCGCCGCAACATGAGCACAGTCACCTACAAGGGTGTGCTTACACATGCAGAACCACTTAAGTCTTTGACGACAGGGGCTAAGCGCCATGTGGGGAGGAATGCTGATGGACGAGTTACTGTGCGCCATAAGGGAGGCGGACATAAGCGACTCTACCGTGCAGTTGATTTTAGTTATAACAAGTACAACATTCCCGCTACGCTCAGATCTGTTGAATACGATCCAAATCGCTCGGGCTTTATTGGCGTAGCACTCTACCGTGATGGTGAACGACGCTATGTGCTCATCCCGCAGAGTATGAAGGCGGGGGACAACTTTATTGTGTCTGAAAAAGCGGACTTGAAGGTGGGAAATCGTGTACCCTTAAAGCGCATCCCTGCGGGAACATTTATATATAACATTGAGATGAAGCCGAGAGGGGGAGCTAAGTTGGTGCGATCGGCAGGGAGCTTTGCGGAGGTGTTGGGCTCAAACGCAGGCTATGTGAATGTGAAATTACCCTCAACGGAGGTGCACCGCATTGATGAGAATGCGTGGGCAAGTATTGGTGCCGTTTCTAACGAGGAATATAAATTGGTAAAGATCGGGAAGGCAGGCCGTTCTCGCTGGATGGGTATCCGTCCAACTGTGCGCGGTAGTGCTATGAACCCTGTTGATCACCCACATGGAGGTGGTGAAGGGCGTCAAGGCAGGGGATTGCGCCGAGCTAAGAGTGCATGGGGTAGGCCGACCGGCAAGGGCCAAAAGACTCGCCGCCCTAAGAAGTACTCAAACCTCTTTATCGTCTCTCGCCGCAAAGTAGGCAAACGCTCGTAAAGTCTAACAACTTGACAAAGGATGTCCTGCGGGTGTATTCTGAGGGCCTGCCTACGATAGGCAGGTTGCCCTGCGGGGCGTTTTTATTTAGACTACATATATGAGTATTGGAACATATCTTGAAGAGACCAAGCGCGAGCTCAACCATGTCAATTGGCCTACGCGCAATCAGGCAGTCAACTTTACCCTGACGGTGATTATTTTTTCTGCGGGCATATCACTCTTTCTTGCACTCTTTGACCTCATCTTTACCTACCTTATTGGCGCACTCATCGTGTAATATATATGGAATCTGACGCTCCACAACCAGCCTCGCTCCTTGAGATGGCTCCATCCGGCGATAAACGCTGGTATGCTATTCATACCTACTCTGGCTACGAGAATACAGTGCTTAGGAATCTCAAACAGCGTATAGAGTCTCTCGGGATGGAAGGGAAGATTTTTAATGTGATGGTGCCGATTGAAAAGATTGTGAAGGTGAAAGGTGGTAAGCGTATCACGGTAGAAGAGAAAATTTACCCCGGCTATGTGCTTGTGGAGATGGTCTACGATCCAGAGAGTTGGTATGTGGTTCGCAACACGCCTCGTGTGACTGGATTCGTTGGCTCGGGTGTCATTCCGGTGCCATTGAATGAGCAGGAGGTTGCCGAGCTCTTCTCTCGCATGGGAGACGAGACGGTGAAGCACACCATAGAGCTAGCGACAGGTGAGTCAGTACAAATTGTAGACGGTCCCTTCAAAGACTTTGAGGGTAAGGTGGCAGAGGTAGATACAGATCGTGGTAAAGTTAAAGTTCTCGTTTCTATGTTTGGCCGCGAGACCCCCTTGGAACTAGATTTCTTGCAAGTTAAGAGAATTTAAGGTAAAACAAAGCGTCATGGCTAAGAAAGTGACCAAAGAGATAAAGCTTCAGATCCCCGCAGGGAAGGCGACTCCGGCTCCTCCAGTAGGTACTGCTCTCGGACCCGCTGGCATCAACATCGGTGATTTTGTGAGTAAATTCAACGCGGCAACCGCACAGATGGCAGGAGACATCGTCCCGGTGATTGTGAGTATTTACGATGACCGGAGCTTTGATTTTATCCTCAAATCTTCCCCCGTCCCGCAGTTTATTTTAAAAGCTGCCAAGCTAGATAAGGGGGCGGGCAAAGCGGGAACACAGAAGGTGGGTAAGATCACCAAGGTGCAGGTAAAGGAGATTGCCGAGAAGAAGATGGTAGATCTCAACGCTGCAGATATAGAAGGGGCAATGCGTATGGTAGAGGGCACCGCACGCTCTATGGGAGTAGAGGTGATCAAATAAGTACCAAGGAACAAGTAATAAGGATCAAAGGATTAAAAACCCAGCCCTTGCAAAGGGCGGGGTTTTTCTGTACTACTACAGGAGCAATATATAGATCTTTGAGAAGAGGAGGATAGAGATGAAGCATGCCGGAGTACTTCCACAACAGATGTTACAGTCGTTTATCCATACGGGACACATCCGTGGAGCGTTAGATGAGCAGGTAAACCCATCGTCAGTAGATCTGTCGCTCTCGGGCCAATGTTGGCGCGTAGAAGGGATTGTCCAACCTCGTGTGAATGAGCGAGTAGAAGATTCACTCGCTTGTGCTGGTTCAACGCTACATGATTTGCATCAAGTCATGGAGGTTGGTGTCTCATATTTTGCGCGGCTCAGAGAGAGTGTAGTTCTGCCTCATGGGGTATACGGGTACTGTAACCCAAAGTCGAGCACAGGGAGGAACGATGTCCATGTCCGTGTCTTGGCGGATGGGGTCCCCCGTTTTGATGCTGTGACTCCACCAGGCCACTCGGCAACACTCTGGGCGGCCATTACACCAAAATCGTACCCAATTATTATCCCAGTAGGAGAACGGATTGCGCAGTTGCGGCTCTTTACCGCAAATACGCGATTTTCAGAGCTGGAGCTCCAGATTGAAATGGAGCGTACCTCACTCATCTTCTCTCCTGAAGGTACCGTGCTTAAGTACTCGGACCTCTCTATTACGGATACTGATGGATCCGTACTCCTTACTCTGTCGCTCAAAAAAGGTTTTGTTGGCTACCGGTGCCGGAGACCGTCCAGAGTGCTTAACTTTTCTTGTCGTAACTATCGTCGGCTCGATTACTTTGAGCGCCTGTACTCTGATGGGGAGATGTTGCGACTGCGCTGTGGAGAATTCTATGTGCTCTCTACTCATGAGTATGTCTGTGTTCCTCCTCATCTCTCGTGTGAGGTGGTAGATATGGACTCGCGAAATGGAGAATTTCGTTCTCATTACGCTGGATACATAGATGCTGGTTGGGGCTATGGGAAGAGCGGCAAGGGGAAGGGGAGACCTATCACGCTTGAGGTGAGACCTTATGAGGATTTGGTTATCCGAAAAGGCCAGGCCTTTGCAAAGGTACGCTTTGAGCGGATGGCGGAGCCACCCGATGAGCACTATGATCAACTTGGAACCTCACACTACCGTTCTCAGAATATCGCAAGACTATCAAAGCACTTCGCATAAGAAAACCCCTCATTCGCCACGAGCGAATGAGGGGTTATTTTTTTACTTCAGAGGACTGCAAGTTCTCTTTAAGCAATATCTTGCTTCCCGCGATTGGGGTCAAAGCGCTCAAATGGCTGTTCATCACAGTAGAGCTTGAACTCGTAATCAGAAAGGAGACAGGAGAGCGTATGTCCCATCTGTAAGCCACGGCGTTGGAGCGTGGGGAGTACCGCGCTGGTAGAGCGTAATTCAACGAGATGTATCAGTGCCGTAAGATTTCTATTAGACATTCCGCCTCCTTTTTCTCTTTATTGTGAATGTTCTTGTCTGTCTGCAGACTAGCAATTTTTGCTATACTCATGAATATGCTTCAGGTTCAAGTAAAAAAGTTACAGTCAGATGCTATGTTGCCATCATACGCATATCCTTGGGATGCGGGAATGGAT
The DNA here is from genome assembly GCA_964401135.1 of uncultured Candidatus Saccharibacteria bacterium. Classification (GTDB taxonomy): domain Bacteria; phylum Patescibacteriota; class Minisyncoccia; order Phycocordibacterales; family UBA9988; genus UBA9988. The sequence continues at coordinate 173,830 of CAYNXC010000001.1, read as the reverse complement.
GTTTATGCTGTAGAAGATACCCTCGTCCGCAAGGGAAAGCGGACCACTGTTCCTACCGGCATTGCAATGGAATTGCCCGATGGCTATGTCTCACTCGTGTGGGATAAGAGCGGAATTGCTTTCAAAGCAGGTATTACTACAATTGGTGGAGTCATCGATGCCGGGTACCGTGGAGAGTACCTTGTTGGTGTGGTAAACCTCGGTGACAAAGATTATCTGTTCAAAAAAGGCGAAAAAGTAGCGCAAGTACTGATCCAGCCAGTTGCGCGGGTTGAGATCTGTGAGGCGGCCTCTCTCAAGGATAGCCCACGAGGAGATAGAGGCTTTGGCAGTACCGGTACTTAGCCCTTGTCCATTGGTACTTATCTCATCATACTGCCCGCTAGAAATGAACTCTTACAAGAAAGGAGTGCAGAGATGTCTCTAATCGCTATAGAGGGTAACGAATGGGCGTGGAAGAGTTCTGCTATGCAGGTACTCAATCGTTTACTGTAAAAGTAAGAGCTGTTGGTGGAGACATCGTTTTTGGTACAGTCGCTTCAAAAACACCGATGTTCCCTCGTACAGCTTGGTTTACTTATCTTCGTAGTGTTTATGGCTCCTCGAGAGTGCTTCATGTAGCTTCCTCGACCGACTTTGCTGTTCCCACAGGAGTGATTACTACAGGATTAGACAATAGTTTCATCTTATCTGAAAATACAGAGGTCATCATCCCCGTTACATTTGTTTTTATCAGCAGACGGGAAGACGGAATGAATGCACTCCCCAATCAGGATACTGTTGCCGTAGGACTGATCCATGCTTCGTGGACTGCGCGGGAGGGAGGTCACCCTACTGGAACCAGCTTTGGCTCTACATGGAGAACCGACTCAGTCCCTTTCCCATAACCTAGTACCACCTAGCTCAAAAAAGCCCGCCTCACGGCGGGCTTTTTTAGTGAAGGATTTCTGCTAGAATGGCGTGATAGTGCAGAATGAGATTGCTGACGCGGTACAGAGTGTCTGTAGAGCTCTCGGACTTCCAGAGTCCCCCTTTACTGTTGAGTGGGGAGGAGAGGGAAGGGGAGATTATGCGTGTAATGTAGCTTTCTTGCTTGCCAAAAAGACGGGTGCATCAGTACGAGAGCATGCGGAGGGAATTACTGCTGAACTCTCTAAAACAAAAATACAGGGGATAGAGCGGATAGAAGTTGCTGGGGCAGGATTCATAAACTTTTTCCTAAGCTACGAAGTTTTCCATCGCGCCATTACCGAGGCGTCTACTAATCCAGACTACGGTAAGAGCCTTGCCTACGCAGATAAAAAAGTGATTATTGAGTACACTGATCCCAACCCTTTCAAACTCTTCCACATTGGCCACTTAATGAGTAATACCATTGGCGAATCTCTCTCACGACTTATCGAGTGGGGTGGGGCAGAGGTGAAGCGGTCCAACTATCAGGGCGATATCGGCCTTCATGTGGCAAAGGCATTGTGGGGTATGCAAAAAAAAGGAGTTGGAGCCAGCTCGATCGCTGTGCTCGGTGAGGCGTATACATTAGGGGCGATATCTTACGAGTCAGATGAACAAGCAAAGAGAGAGATTCAGGAGATAAATAAAAAAGTATACGAGCGCAGTGACTCAGAAATAAATACTCTCTACGATATGGGGAGAAGGATCTCTCTAGAATATTTTGAGACGATCTACGCAATGCTTGGCACTCACTTTGATTACTATTTCTTCGAGAGCGAGACGGGTGAATTTGGCAAGAAAATTGTGCGCGAGCATACGGGTGATGTATTTGAAGAGAGCGATGGCGCAATCATTTACCGTGGTGAAAAAAAGGGGTTCCACACACGCGTCTTTCTCAATACAGAAGGCCTCCCCACCTACGAGGCAAAGGAGCTCGGTCTCGCGCAGATCAAGTACGAGCGCTACCCCCACGATCTCTCGGTCGTAGTGACGGGGAATGAGGTTAGTGAGTACTTTAAAGTGCTCATTGTCGCAATGGGAGAAATCTTCCCCGAGCTTGCTGCAAGACAAAAACATATCCCGCACGGGATGCTGCGCCTCCCGTCTGGTAAAATGTCTTCCCGTACCGGATATGTGCTCACCGCCGAGCGGCTTATAGATGAGGTACGGGAAAAGATTCGTATCCGTATTGCTTCTGCAGGAGAGAGAAAGGAGGCAAGTGGATCACTCGATCTTATTTCTGTTGCCGCACTCAAATACTCAATACTCAAGCAGGGGATAGGGAGGGACATTGTTTTTGATAGTGATAAATCTATTTCATTTACCGGCGACTCTGGTCCTTACCTCCAGTACACACATGCACGTGCGGCCAATGTACTCTCACAATCCAATGTGGCGGCAAGCGTACACAGCCCAGAAGTGCCGGGTGTTCTTGAGCGGCTTATTTTTCACTTCCCCGAGGAGGCAGGACGCGCCGTCACGGAACTGGCTCCGCAACGTTTGGTCTCGTACGCAAATGAGCTCGCGGGAGCATTTAACGCATACTACGCAGGTAATCGCATTGTTGGCTCAGAGGCGGAGGCCTACCGTGTAGCACTCACCTCAGCTACTCGTAGAGTACTCGCACGCACGCTTACCTTGCTCGGTATGTCTGCTCCAGATAGGATGTAACAGGTATGGACTACGAGAAAAAGATTCTACAATTTTGGAAGGAGAAGGATATTTTTGCCAAGACTGAAAATCGCGGGGACAAACCCTTTATCTTTTACGATGGCCCTCCTTTTGCGACAGGCCTTCCACACTACGGACATCTCTTAGCAAGCGCCATCAAAGATGCGGTTCCGCGCTACCGCGTGATGCTGGGTGAGAAGCTCCGCCGCCGTTGGGGCTGGGACTGTCACGGTCTCCCGGTAGAAAATGTGGTAGAGAAGGAGCTTGACCTCAAAACAAAAAAAGATATTGAAGCGTATGGTATTGAGAAGTTTAATGATGCCGCAAAAAAGAGCGTACTCCGCTACACCGAGGAGTGGAAGGAGATCATCCCGCGCTTTGGGCGTTTTGTTGATATGGTGCACGACTATCGCACCATGGATCCCTCTTATACCGAGAGCGTCTGGTGGGCTTTCAAAACACTCTATGACAAGGGGCTCATCTACGAGGGTTATAAGCCAATGCACATCTGCCCTCGCTGTGAGACAACGCTTGCTAACTTTGAAGTGAACCAAGGCTACAAGGATGTGACCGATATCTCTGTTACAGTAAAGTTCCCCCTCGTGGGTGAGGATCTTACCTTCTTACTTGCGTGGACGACCACACCTTGGACACTCCCCGGTAATGTGGCACTCGCGGTATCAACTGGACTCACTTACATACGAGCTAAAGTAGGGGAGGAGATCTACATCCTCTCCAAGGATCGTGCACCACACATTCTTACTGGCGAGTATGATGTGCTCGGAGAATTATCCGGCGCTGAATTAGTGGGGAAAAAGTATCTTCCTCCATTTAGCTATTTTAGTGAAGATGCGACTCTGAAAAATAGAGAGAAAGGCTGGACTGTGTATGCCGCTGACTTTGTGACCGCGGAAGATGGGACTGGTATTGTACACATTGCACCTGCCTTTGGCGAGGATGATATGGTGCTCGGTATGCGCGAGGAGCTCCCCTTTGTCCAGCATGTAGGCATGGATGGTCGCTTTACCCTTGCGGTGAGTGATTTTGCAGGGATACCAGTAAAGTCAAAGGATGATCCACAAGCAGCAGATATCCTCATCCTCAAGTATCTTGTGGGAAGAAATCTTCTCTTTGCAAAAGAAAAAATTATACACTCCTACCCGCACTGCTGGCGTTGTGATACGCCACTCCTTAACTACGCGGCTTCATCATGGTTTGTGAAGGTCACCGCGTTCAAAGATGAATTGCTCAAAGCAAACGAGGCCATCACATGGATCCCGTCACACATCAAGGAGGGGCGCTTTGGTAAGTGGCTCGAGGGTGCGCGCGATTGGGCTATTTCTCGCTCTCGTTTCTGGGGCGCGCCCTTACCGGTGTGGCGCTGTAACTCCTGTAATGACATGACAGTGATTGGCTCCTTGAAAGATCTAAGTGACGCTCACCCATTGCACAATACCTACATTCTGTTACGCCACGGAGAGATAGATGCAAATATTTCGGGAGAAGTTTCTGCTGACGCTACGAAGGTGACCCCACTTACTCCTGATGGAATACATACAGTAGAAAAAAGTGCAGAGGAACTGAAAGAAGAGAAGCCAGATCTCATACTCCATTCTCCTTTCTATCGAACAAAGGAGACCACGCGTATTGTTGCGGTAGCACTCGACATCCCACAAGAAGAAATTATTGAAGTACCAGCATTGAGAGAGTTAAATCCGGGGAATTTTTCTGGGGGGACATGGGAGTCATATTGGGAGCACAAGCCGGACGATGGAGAAGATAGGGACTCTGTGCTTCAGCGGATGGAGGGGTTCTTACAAGAGACGGAATCTCGCTACTTAGGGAAGCGTATCCTCGTTGTGTCTCACGGTCTCCCGCTCTTTATGTTGAGAAAGGTGATCGAGGGAGAGGGGGCGCATTTAGGGACGGGGGAGTGGTATCGCACTACCTCTCGACGACTACCGCGAAATGCAGATGGAGAGATTGATCTCCATCGTCCTTATATTGATGCGATCCAGTTTCCCTGTTCTTGTGGGGGGGTACATACGCGCGTCTCAGAAGTATTTGATTGCTGGTTTGAGTCTGGCTCTATGCCCTTTGCTGAAGCGCACTACCCATTTGAGGAGCAGGGCTCTTTTGATCCTGCGCGTGGTACTGGATTCCCTGCGGACTTTATTGCAGAAGGTTTGGATCAGACGCGCGGATGGTTTTATAGCATGTTGGTACTCGGTGTTGGGCTCTTTGGAGTCTCTCCCTACCGCAATGTTATTGTGAATGGTCTCATCCTTGCGGAGGATGGGCAGAAGATGAGTAAGCGGCTGAAGAACTACCCAGACCCTGTGGAGGTGATGGAGCGCTATGGAGCCGATGCGTTGCGCTTCTATCTCCTCTCGTCTCCTGTAGTCCGCGCTGAAGATCTAAATTTTTCTGAAAAAGGTGTTGCTGAAGTATACCGAAAAAATGTCGTCCGCCTCACGAATGTGCGCTCCTTCCTAGAGCTCTATAGACCACAAGGACATGTACTTCCTGACTACCACGAGAGCACGGTACTCTTGGATCAGTGGATACGCGCACGATTAGATGAGTTACAGACGCAGGTGGAAGAGGCGATGGATGCTTACGAACTCGATCGCGCGACGAAGCCAATCAGCACCTTCATCGACGATCTTTCTACATGGTACCTGCGCCGATCGCGCGAGCGCTTCAAAGATGAAGGGGGACTATCCATTGTCTCTGCAACGCTCACGCATGTACTCAAAGAAGTTTCAAAAATCATCGCGCCATTCATGCCTTTTCTGGCAGAAGAGATCTACCTCTCAGTGCGTGAGACGAGTGACCCAGAGAGTGTACACCTTGCACTTTGGCCAGTGTCCTCGGGAGGAGATCCTGGCACTCTCCAGTTAATGGCGACCACTCGTGAGTTAGTATCTGTGGCTCTCAAGTGGAGGGAGCGCGAGGGGATAAAAATCCGCCAGCCACTCTCTACGATGAAGGTGAAGACGCTTGTGCCGGAGGCCTACCTCGCGCTCATTCGTGATGAGGTGAATGTGAAAGAAGTCCTTGAAGGGCGTGATATGGGGGAGCTCGTGTGGTTAGATACGATTATCACTCCAGTATTACGAGAAGAGGGAACGGTCCGTGAATTTGTGCGGAGTATACAAGATTTCAGAAAAAGTGGATCTTGCGCACCGAAAGAGACAATCACTCTCACTATCCATGCACGTAAAGAGGAGCAACTCTTGTTGGAGAAATATCGCGCGGAGTTAGAGCAAGCCACTGCTACGGTATTGACTCTTACTGAAGGAGAGGAGTTTGCCATCTCGCGCTCATAATGGCTTACCACATTCATACAACCCGTGCGCTCATACTTAAGTCGCGGGTAGAAGGGGAGGGACATAAGATACTACATCTTTTGACAGAGGATCTGGGGGTGCTCACTGCACACGCGCAGAGTGTGCGCGTGCTCAAGTCGAAACTTCGCTACCACTTGCAAGACTACACACTCACACGGCTCTCTCTGGTGCGGGGGAAGGCGATTTGGCGAGTGACCGGCGCGGAGACACTTTCACGCGCTCATACGCGTTTGGCGCATTCACGCGCTATCACGGCACGACTCTGCTCTCTTGCCTATGAGCTCACGCTCCCCGATGACCCACACACTGATCTCTTTCATGACCTCTTCTCCTTGGTTGAGTACTTAAGTGTAGACGATGTCTCTCGACGGACACTTGCCCCGCACGCTGAACTCCTGACGCTCTTACGAATGCTCGCTCGTGCAGGTTTCTTGGAGGAGTGTGCCTCACTAGTGCGTTTTATTACCCCGCATACACTCTCTGATTCACTCCTTCGTGAGTTTGAGCCCGTCTCTCCGAGAGGGTTTTCGCTTGCAGAAGAGACACTTACTCGTGCACAGGTCGCAGAAACTGCTGTGCTATACTAAACAGATGGCGCGCGAAGATAGCCTTGAGGTGCTCAAAAAGAAGCTCTATGACCGCGACTGGAAGGGTGGTGCGGAACGCGGTAGAAGTGAGCTGAGGAGTCTTGATATAAAAGAAAAAAGAGAATGGGAAGCTAGTACTCCTAATACACTACACACAATGTCATCTAGTGTGGAAAAGCCAATGTCCCTCATCTCTAAACTCCTCTTTGGTTCGCTTCTTTTCTTCTCTCTCTGCGTGGCCATCGCAGGCGCTGTGCTCTACTTTAAGCTTGGGGTGAGTGATACAAATGTTGATATGGTGATCCAAGGTCCTACCTCGGTTGCTGGCGGGGAACTTTCAACCTTTACAGTGACTATTACCAATAAAGACAGTAAGCCGTTACTGAATAGCACACTCATTATTGAATACCCAAATGGTACGCGAGATGCGGCGGATCCAGCAAAGACACTCACTCGTGAGCGCATTCCCTTAGGAGAAATCAAATCTGGCGAGGTGGTTAATCGTACTATCAAGGCAATCCTCTACGGCTCTGCTGATTCCAAGCCGGAGATAGCTGCAGGATTGGAATACAACCTCCCAGAATCAATGTCACTCTTCTCTCGCAGTGAATCTTACTCTGTCACACTCTCTGCCGCACCGGTTGATGTGTACGTAGAGATGCCAAAGGAGATTAATGCTGATCAAGAAATCACCGCAACGGTGCGCATTGTTTCAAACGCAAAGACGACGCTGAAAAATGTTGCGGTACGCGTCGATTTTCCCTATGGATTTGTGGTAAAGAGTACTGACCCAGACCCATCGCAAGGAGCATCTTTCTGGAGGCTGGGCGACCTCTCCTCCGGAGCAGAGCGGACAGTTACCATTGTGGGAACCCCACAAAGTGATAGTAATGAGTCAGAGGGAATCAGTGCGACGGTAGGCACCGAGGACAGTGAAGATGCGGGATCACTCTCTATTGTGTACAACACTGCCTTTGGCGCGGTCTCTGTTGCCGAGCCATACCTTACACTCTCATCCACACTGAACGGGAATACCGCTAAGTCGGTAATCGCTCCTGCTGATAAAGAAGTGAGAGGCGTCATCTCATGGAAGAACAGCACTGATTCCACCATTTCTTCGGGGGTGCTTGTCCTTGAACTCTCGGGGAATGTAGATCCTAGCTCAGTAACTGTAGGGAATGATGGCTACTACAATTCTCGTGACAATACTATTACTTGGGACAAGCGGGTTGTTGAACGATTAGGGAGTATCGAGGCAGGCGGAAATGGGAATGTGCAATTTACCTTTAAACCGAAAGCATTAACGCGTAGCAGCGCAGCCCTCAATCCGAGTGCAGAATTGAGTATATCTTTTGCCGGCACTCGCACCGCAGAAGGATTCTCTCAACAAAATATTTCATCAGTGATTGCTCGCTCGGTGAAGTTTGCAACACAGGTCAGCTTCTCTGCTGATGGTTACTACTCTATTGGGCCCATTAAAAATAGCGGTCCCATACCGCCAAAGCTCGGATCAGAGACGACATATACCATCACCTGGGCATTGGTGAACCCTTCAAATAATGTTACGAGTGCCACGGTGGAGGCAGTGCTCCCTGTGTATGTTGTATGGAAGGGGGTTACCTCACCGGTGAATGAGTCGGTAATCTATAACGAATCTACCCATACCGTTACCTGGGATCTCCAATACCTCAAGTCGGGAGTGGGAGTAGGGGGTACTGCTCCGAGGACCGCCTCATTCCAAGTTGGTATTAACCCTAGTCTCTCTCAAGTTGGAGAGACGCCGACCCTTGTGTTACAGTCCCTTTTTAAGGGCACTGATACATTTACAGAAAAGACGGTGACAACAGAGAAGCCCGCTATCACTACGCGTATTGTAAAAGATCCTGTGTTCCGAAGTGGGAGTGACCAAGTAATCCAATGAGTACTGATATCGACAGAATGAGTGCCATCGTCTCGCTCGCCAAACGGCGCGGTTTTATCTTTCCTGGTTCAGAGATTTACGGAGGCCTATCTGGCACTTGGGACTGGGGGCACCTCGGGGTACTTCTAAAAGAGCGTATTAGGGCGGAATGGATGAGGGCCTTTGTATACGAGCGCGATGATGTACTCATGGTGGATGCCGCGCTTATTATGAATGCGGAAGTATGGAAAGCGTCTGGACATGTGGAAGGATTTACTGACCCGCTCGTAGAGTGTGCCAAGTGCAGGCGACGCTTCCGCGTAGATACTCCACTTATCGAGTGTCCCGAGTGTGGCGGGACAGTGAGTGAGCCACGGCAATTTAATATGATGTTTGAGACGCGCGTGGGTGCAGCAGAGGAGAGCTCCTCCGTCTCATATCTCCGTCCAGAAACGGCGCAAGGAATCTTCGTAAACTTTAAAAATACGGTAGATGCTTATCACCCCAAACTCCCATTTGGTATTGCTCAGATTGGCAAGGCTTTTAGGAATGAGATTACTCCACGGGACTTCCTCTTCCGTTCGCGTGAGTTTGAACAGATGGAATTGGAATACTTTGTGCGTCCAAGTGAGTGGGAAGAGCATTTTGAAGCATGGCGAGCGCGGATGCATGAGTGGAAAGAGCGCATTGGACTTCCTGACGCACTCTTTCATGAGGTAGAAGTGGGGGAGGGTGATCGAGCTCACTACTCCAAACGCACCATTGATTTTGAATTTGATTTTCCTTTTGGACGCAAAGAACTTTATGGTCTTGCCTACCGTGGTGACTACGATCTCTCTCGGCATACCGAGCGCTCGGGTGTGGATCTCTCGTACTTAGATGAGCAGAGTGGTGAGCGTTTCCTCCCCAATGTGATAGAGCCATCGCTTGGTCTTGACCGAACTGCACTTGCCTTACTCACCAGTGCCTATGCTGAAGATGAACTAGGCGGAGAGAAACGAGTATTTCTACGTCTGGTACCCTCCATGGCACCTATCCGCGTGGCGGTCTTCCCACTCCTTAAAAATAAGCCAGAGTTGGTTACTCGTGCGCGGGAACTCTTCCAAACCCTAAAGCGAGGCATCTCGGGTGTCGTTTTTGACGACAACGGCAACATCGGGAAGCGCTACCGTCGGCAAGACGAAATTGGTACCCCGTGGTGTGTCACCGTAGACTTTGACACACTTACCGACGGAACCGTCACTTTACGAAATCGTGATGATGGTACGCAGGAGCGTATCCCTGAAACCGAGCTCCCTAGTTGGGTAGCGGCAGCATTGTAAAATCTGTCTTTTTGTGGTACAACCAAGCGCTATGGCGTATACAAAACATGTGCTTAAAAACGGCCTTCGGCTCATTACGGTGCCTCGTCGCGGTGCGGAGAGTGTGACCGTGATGGTCTTGGTGAAGGCAGGATCCAAGTATGAGAATGAGGAGGAGAACGGCATCTCACATTTCTTGGAGCACATGTGCTTTAAGGGAACAAAGAAGCGTCCTAAGTCGATGCAAATCTCTGCCGAGCTGGATGCCCTTGGCGCACAGTACAATGCCTTTACCAGTTACGAGTTTACCGGCTACTACGCAAAGGTGGCGCCAACAAATGTAAAAAAAGCACTGGAGATTGTCTCTGATCTCTACCTCAATCCAATCTTTAATCTGGAGGAAATTGAGCGAGAGAAGGGTGTGATTATCGAGGAGATGAATATGTATGAGGATCTTCCTAATCGTAAAGTGCAAGATGATATGATGACACTCCTCTTTGGTGCACAGCCGGTGGGACGGAGCATCTTGGGAACAAAAGAAATTATCCGCGCGGTGAAGCGAGAAGATTTTTTGCAGTACCGTGCTAAGCACTACTTGCCACAGTCAACCATCGTGCTCGTCTCTGGGGCGTTCAAAGAATCAGACATCCGTCGTGATGTAGAGAGACTCTTTTCTCGCTTAAGTGGCGGGGTGAAAGGGGAGAAGCTCCCCGTGGATGACCGCCAATCAAAACCGCGAGTGTCTGTGCGCACTAAGGCTTCAGATCAGTCACACATTGTGATTGCGTTTCGTGCTTACTCGGCGTATGACAAGCGTGCTTACACGGCAACCGTCTTGGCAAGTATCTTGGGCGGAACCATGAGCTCGCGACTCTGGCAAACGGTGCGAGAGAGACTCGGTGCCGCGTACTATGTGCGTGCCGATCACGAGTCTTTGACCGATCACGGTATTTTTGAAATCACTGCAGGTCTGGATACTTCCCGGATTACAGAAGTACTCACTGAGATCATCAAAGAGGTGACCAAGTTGAAGCGGAGCGATGTGGGGAAGGAGGAATTGAAGCGCAGTAAGGACTCAGTCATCGGACGCTTCCGGCTTGGTTTAGAGCGCTCCGATGATATTGCTGATTTTTATGGCTTACAGGAAGTGGTAAAAGATTCTTCGGTAAGTCCTGAAGAGTATATTCGTGCGATTAAGCGGGTGAATGCCGCGGATCTGCGCGCAGTTGCTCAAGATATTTTTGTTACCAAGCATATGAACCTTGCCGTCATTGGTCCGCACGAGAATGATGCACCGTTTGTCCCACTTATGAAGGTGTAGTACACTAACACTATGGCAGTCTCTCCTCGTGATATGCATATCACTGTCTCGGTTGGGATGGTAATCAAAGTTGCCGCGACTCTGATGGTGCTCTGGGCACTCTACATTGTCCGAGAACTATTACTCGTCATCCTGTCTTCAGTCGTGCTAGCGTCTGCGATTGAGCCGATGGTGATATGGCTCACCAAGCGCGGTATTGCGCGGACGCTTGCTGTTTTGATGATTTATGTTGCCACCTTCGTCTGTATTCTTGGCCTAGTGTACTCCCTCCTCCCAACACTACTTGCGGACTTTAGTGACATCATGTCTACAATCCCAGAGCGTCTCCAATCATTGACCGCGTGGGGCGAGTCTGTCTCTCCGCTTGGATCGCTCGCCGTCAATCTTGCGGGGGATCTCACGGTGAACGATGCGATAGATATTCTGCGCTCGTCTCTCTCTGGTGCGACGAGCGGCGCACTTGGCGCCGCGAGCATCATCTTTGGAGGTATCTTCTCTTTTGTGCTCATCGTGGTGATTTCGTTCTACCTAGCAGTACAAGAGGACGGTGTAGAGAATGTGCTACGTGTGATAACTCCAGTCAAACATGAGCGCTATGTGATAGATGTGTGGAAGCGCTCACAGAGAAAAATTGGCTTGTGGATGCAGGGGCAGATCTTTCTTGGTATTTTCATCGGTATCTTTGTGTACCTGGGGCTCGCGCTTCTCGGGATTAGATACGCGCTTCTCCTTGCTATTCTTGCGGGCATCTTTGAGCTCATCCCCTATGTAGGGCCGACACTCTCTGCTACACCGGCGGTACTTCTTGGATTAAATGATGGACTCGTCACAGGGCTTCTTGTGCTTGGCTTCTTTGTGATTATACAGCAGTTTGAAAATCATTTACTCTACCCACTCGTGGTTAAGAAGATGGTGGGGGTACCGGCGCTCATGGTGATTATCTCAATGATTATTGGCGCGAAGCTGGCCGGCTTTCTCGGTATCCTCATTGCGGTACCGGTTGCGGCGATCTTTATGGAGCTAGTCTCTGACTGGGAGAAGAAGAAGCATGTATTCGCTGAAAAGAATATAGCTGGATGAGTGAACGCACCTACATTACTACGACACTGCCCTATGTCAACGCAGATCCACACATCGGATTTGCGCTTGAGATAGTGCAAGCAGATACTTACGCGCGCTTTTCGCGCCTCTTGGGGCGTGAGGTACTCTTTAATACAGGGACTGACGAGCATGGACAGAAAATTTGGAAGAAGGCGCAAGAGGAGGGGAGAGATCCGCAAGTCTATGTTGATGAGGCTGTGACACACTTTGCTGTACTCAAAGAGAAGTTGAATCTCTCATACACTAATTTTATTCGCACGAGTGACCCAGCGCATGTAATAGCTGCACAGGAATTTTGGAAGCGTTGCTACGCAAACGGTGATATTTATAAGAAGAAGTATCAGGTACGCTACTGCGTCGGCTGTGAATTGGAGAAGACAGATTCAGAGCTGGAGGAGGGGAAGTGCCCCATCCATCCAAACTTAGAATTAGAGCTCATCGACGAGGAGAATTACTTCTTTAGATTTTCAAAGTATCAAGATGCCCTGCTTGCACTGTACGGTAATGATCAATTTGTAGTACCCGAGACGCGTAGGAATGAGGTGAAGAGCTTTGTATCGCAGGGCTTGCAAGATTTTTCTATCTCGCGTGTAAAGGAGAAGATGCCGTGGGGGATAGCAGTCCCCGAAGATCCTGAACAGGTGATGTATGTGTGGTTTGATGCGCTGGTAAATTATGTCTCTACTATTGGCTGGCCTGAACGGATGGAGGAGTTTGAAAAGTGGTGGCCAGTCGTCCAGTTTGCGGGGAAAGATAATACACGCCAGCAGGCGGCAATGTGGCAAGCGATGCTCCTCTCGGCAGGACTCCCTCCATCACAGCAGATTGTGATACACGGCTTTATGACCTCTGGCGGTGCAAAGATGAGTAAGAGTCTGGGAAATGTGATTGACCCCATCGCGATTGTGGATGAGTACGGCACTGACGCCTTGCGTTACTACCTCTTGCGTGAGGTGAGCCCTTTCGAGGACTCGGACTTTACTCTGGAAAAATTTACAGAAAGTTACAACGGGAACTTGGCGAATGGGCTAGGTAACCTCGCGTCGCGCATTATGAAAATGGCAGAGATGTATCAAGTTCCAAGTACTAAGGATCAAGTTCCAAGTACTAAGGATCAAGTTCCAAGAGAGTACATAGATGCGATGGATTCCTACCGTTACAGTGATGCAATGCAGGTGATTTGGGAACTGGTAGGAGAGGTAGATGCGCGCATTTCGGAGACGGAACCTTTTAAACTGGTGAAGACGGATGCGGAGGCGGCAAAAGAAGTCATTGCCGAGTTAGTGCAGTCACTTGCATATATTGCGTACCTTCTCACTCCCTTTATGCCGGCAACCGCAGAAGCACTACAGAGAGCCACCAAAGAAAACCGCTCCCTCACCCCACTCTTTGTGAGGAAATAGTGTATGGAGGTGAAGTATTTTGATATCCACGCGCACATCAACTTTAAGGACTTTGATGTGGATAGGGAAGAGGTGATTGCTCGCTGTAAAGAAGAAGGGGTGCTGGTTAATAATGTTGGCACCAGTCTCGCGACAAGTAGAGAGGTGCTCGCACTTGCAGAAGCGGATGAGCACCTCTACGCAACGGTAGGAGTGCATCCAACCGATTGGGAACAAGGTTTTGATGAAAAAGAATTTCTCGCACTTGCAGAGCACCAGAAAGTGATTGCCATTGGTGAGTGTGGTTTAGACTACTACTATATGAAGGATGATGACGAGAAGGCAGAGCAAAAAAGACTGTTTGAGGCACACATTGCACTTGCCAAGCGTGTGGGGAAGCCCTTGATGCTCCACATCCGTTCCACCGCAGCAGCTCCAGAACAGGCCTACGCAGATACCTTAGAGATGTTAAACGCACACCCAGAGGTGCGAGCGCATGCACACTTTTTTGCAGGAGATCGGGCCACTGCACAGGCCTACCTCACACGGGGCATCAGCCTCTCGTTTACCGGTGTCATCACCTTTGCCCGGCAGTATGATGAGATCATCACTCGGGTGCCGGAGAATATGCTCTTTGCCGAGACGGATGCCCCTTTTGTGGCCCCAGAGCCCTACCGTGGTAAGCGCGGAGAGCCACTCTATGTGCGAGAGGTGGTGCAGAAACTTGCCGAAATCCGCGGTGAGGCTCCAGAGAAGCTCGCTGAGATGCTTCTATACAACGCACGGCGAGTGTTTGCAATAGCTCACTAGTTCTGTTAGTATGTAGCCCGTATGAGTACAGCGGAAACATATACGCAAGCAGACGAGCACACAACCTACGAGGTCGGCTTTTTGTTTACCCCGTCTCTCTCTGAAGAGTCTATTGGAGTAGAGCTTGCCCGTATTCGTGATGAAATCGAGAAGGCCAAGGGTGTCATTGTCGGTGAAGGGTACCCTGCACTCCGCCCACTCTCGTACCCCATTGCATACCGTGTAGGAGGGGTTAAGCAACAGCTTCAGCAGGCATACTTTGGATATATTAAATTTACCCTCATACCCGAGGAGGTGCTCACAGTGAAGGCGAGACTAGAAAAAGTTGAGACACTGGTCCGCTTTCTCATTATGATCGCAGGTAAAGAGAATCCTGCTCCGATCCGCCGTATACCGCAGATGGCAGCTCGCGCCGGTGCTCCTGTGGATACTGCTGAAAAGCGCTCACTTACGGAGGCAGACGAGGCGGAGATTACAAAGGGGATTGAGGAACTGTTGACGGAGGAGAAAGTCGCATAGTACCTATGTACTTGAACAAAGCTCTCATCTATGGCAATCTGACTCGCGACCCAGAAGCGCGCCGGCTCCCGAATGGTACCTCGGTGACCAGCTTCTCAGTGGCAACCAACCGCACTTGGAAGGATAAGAATGGCGCGCGACAGGAGGATGTGCAGTACCATAATGTAGTCTGCTTTGCCAAGCTGGCCGAGCTCGCCGCACAGTACTTGCACCGCGGAGGCGCTGTGTACATTGAAGGACGGATGCAGACGCGGAGTTGGGATGCTTCAGATGGGCAGAAAAAGTACCGCACCGAGATTGTTGCCGAGACGATGCAGTTTGGTCCCCGTCGCGATGGAGGGGAGGGGGCAAGTAGCTCAGCTCCTGCAAGTACAGGGAGAGTCTCCAGCGCTACCACGGACATAGAGACGATAGAGTACCCCAGTGAAGAAGTTAACCCAGACGATATTCCATTTTAAGTATGAAGCAATGTCACTTTTGCACCAGTAATGTAAAGCATGTGGACTACAAGGACACAGAGCTTTTGAAGCGCTTTATGAATACGCACGCGCGCATGATAGGGAAGAGTCGGAGCTCGGTATGTTCCAAGCACCAGCGCAAGCTCGCGCTAGCCATTAAGCGAGCACGCTTCCTCGCACTCCTGCCATTCATCGCCCGCTAGTGCCTCACTTTTGCTAAAAAGAACTCTGCGTAGTAGTATCTCGCAGGGTTTTTCGTACCTACACACACGAGAAGGAGGTGATGTATAGGAGCCACTACTTCGGGGACATCGTCTGGCCATCTGCGATGTGTCATTCTTTAAGCGTCAGCTACGACTCTGGGAGTTACGGAAGAATACTGTGGATTCCGTTTTTATTTATGAGAAATTGACATAATATAGAGAATATGTCATACTGCATTTAGTCTCAGTACTTTGACTTCACTATAAAGAAAGGAGGTGAAATACGGTGATCTTTGTTTTACTGCTTGGCCCACCAATACTCTTTGCGTCTGCTAATCTACTCGACAACTTTCTCGTTCGCGGTAGAGGACGAGAGGCGTCTAATCCGGCGGTGCTCATGGCAATCGGGGGGATCTTTAACCTCGGGGCGGCATTCTGCCTCTATGGAGAGTGTACAACTCTACTCTCCCTTGAAGGATTTATCGCACTTGCTGTGGTGAACGGTGCTCTCTTTTCACTCGCTATGTGGTTCTATCTGATTGCGCTACAGATGAAGGACGCCTCTCATGTTGTGCCGTGGTTTCAGGTGATCCCTGTGTTTGGAATAGTCTTTGCACTCATCATCCTCGGCGAGTTGCCTAGGTGGTTTGAGATCTTTGCTATTGTCGGAGTGATTGTTGGTGGCTTTGCCCTCTCTGGTATTGGTACGACAATCGCATCTCGTGTGATCGCACTGATGCTCCTCTCCTCAGGTCTCCTTGCCGCGAATGATGTGATCTTTGCACACTACGGTCGAGGACTGGACTGGGTGTCGGTACTCTATGCGGACATGCTTGGTAAGGCCATCTGGGCGCCAGCATTCTTACTCTCTCGAGATGCGCGTCGCGGTGTGACTCGCGGACTCGTGAGCAAGCTCGGTCTCTGCTCCCTTGCAGAGCTTGTCTGCATCCTTGCTGATGCGCTGTTTGATATCGGTAAGCTCCATATGCCTGTCGCAGTGATGGAGGGATCGTGCTGCCTCCAGCCTTTCTTTGTTGTCGGCGGGGCATACCTCTGTTCTTTTTTGTTTCCGGATTTGTTTATCCGTGAACGGGAAGGCTTACCCCGCAAGCTGGCCGCGATTGCGGCCATGGTTATCTGCGGGATCATCATCACCGTATCTCGCGCATAATGCCCCGCCACAGCTTACTGTGGCGGGATTTTTATTTACGCTACCTTTTGTTACACTTATACGATGGATGTTAAGTCGCAGTACCTCTTCCTCATTCTTGGACTCTTGATTGTGGGCTCCATCATTATCACCTACCACCGTATTGTAGTACTGCGGGACTACGAGGTGGTGGCGCATATCTCATGCGACTCTGAGCGCGAACAGTGTTTCACTGAGGAGGATGGGGATCAGACATACTACTACAAAATCATACATAAACAGGCGAGGTACATGGCTTCTTGTAATCCAGATGAGGAAGAATGTCCCGAGCTCTCATGTGCAGTAGGGGAGCCTAAGTGCTTCGTGGAATACAATAGTACATTATAGGTAGCCCCACGAGCGGAGCTTCTCCTCATCATGCTCCATAAATTTGAGCCCGATGTCGTTACGGTAGAACATTTTTGGTATATAAGTTTCTTTAATGCTACGGTACACTGCGTGCCGAGCTTCTTTTACAGTCTCGCCCATGCCGGTAATGTAGAGCGGGTAGCCGTTTGTATCTGAAATAATGTACTGATTGGTCTTTGTATCAAAGCGTGCCTCTTCAAAATGGATGTGAGGGAGCCCTTCTGCACGCAATTTCTCTGAAAAATGGATGGTGGTACTGAGCGATGAGTTTGTCTGCACTTGCTTAGCGTAGGGGAATGGGGGTACGGCGATGAGGACGACGATGCCGAACCCTTTTTTCCATTTCAATGTGCTTGGCTTGCCGTCAGCGATCTCTTTCAAAAATGTTCCCCAGGGACTTGTGTGCAGTTCGCTGTGTAGGTGGATGGCGGGGGTGCCCATGCGCGCGGTAACCTCGAGAGGAAAGGCTCCATGCTCATTGACAATGCAGTTCACATCAATGTCTCCTCTATACTTAATTTCTTCAAGATGCCCTCTGATTGGGGCGAGTGCTTCTCTAAACAGTTTATTTTCCTCATTGTCGTCGTACCAAGCGAGCGTCCCCATCTCGCTGGTGGTTGGGCCTAAGTCCCCGGGAAATAGTTTTTTATGCTCAATGTTTATCTCAATAGGGCCTGCCCAATCCTTCCCATTGAAGTAGCGGCCGACTCCAATCTCTATGCCGTCTACAAATCCTTGGAGAGTGATGACTGATGAGCGGTATCGGGCAAAGGCGCGGTAGTTCTCAAGAACATTGATGACATCTCTCCCGTCGGGGAAGTGTCCAACATAGTTGAAGCCCTTTGAGGCGCGGCCGTTCTGTTTGACGACCCAGCGTCCGCGGTTGCGCTCCACAAATCCGATAGCGTCACTGATGGAGTCAAAGTTGTAGGAGGGGAGCCCTTTGAGTCCATGGTGGGCAAGGAGCTCCTTGCCGTACTGGCGGTTGGTCTCGAGGAGGTCGGCCTTCTCACAGCCGCCAAAGACCGAGAATCCTTTCTGCCGTAGCTCATCTTGGACTTTGCCGTAGCCCACATCATCAAAGATGATGAGGCCGTCCTTACCGACCCAAGAGAGCTCATGACGCCAGTTGCTCGTCTTTTCTACCAGACCATCCAAGTCGTGCTTGCTTCCACGCTCCTTGATGAATAGCTTTACCTGGTGCCCTTCTTTGGTCAGCTGATAAGCCACATCACCACCGATGAGCTCGTTGGTGATAAACAGAATATTCATTGTGTAACCCTATCATAGCGCACCGCACCTCGGATTACCACTGGGAGCTAGAAATAAAAGAGTGCTACAATAGAAGATATGACATCGGCACAGCAGAGACCGTTCTCGTGGATGAGCCCAAAGTTGGAGGTGCAGGAGACGGGGAAGTATGGCAAAGGGGTGTTTGCATAAAGCCAAATAATATGGTATAAATGGAATAGAGCATGGCTCTTGAAAAAACTTAGATTTTTGAGGAAAGAAAAGTGGAAAAACCTGTCCCGTATTATCTAGTCGAAGGAATAGATCTTTCAGGAAAGTCCAGTGTTATCCGAAGACTTCACCATCTCAACCCAAACTATACGGTCCGCCATTCATCTCTATTGGGTAGTAATCATATTCTGCAAGTTGCAAAAGAAATCGAAAAAGATGGTTCTGAATGGATCGGGTATCTTTACGCGAAGGCGTTAGAATATGACCTGAAACGTTTTTCTTGGCCAATTTCAGCGACAATCCAAGACTCTACAATTCTTTTACGATCGCTCGCCTATCATGCCGCCGCTCATTTCAGCGTGATTCTTGCAAGATTGGAGGCTTTAGCTTTACTTCATCCTAGGTTTACAGGCGTCTACATTCTTACTACCAGTCTTGAAGAGAGGAGGATAAGGCTTCGAAAAAGGATGAAAGAGTCACCAGAAAAAGTTACCGTGAATGACTTAAAAGTAATACGGGATCCAGATTTCTTCTTACGGATGGAAGAGGCTATGGTTAATTATGCAAGAACACTTTTTGATCCAATTGTAATCGATACTACAAACCTAACTTTGGACGAGGTTGTAGAAAAAATCCAACTAGTCTAAAATACCAACGACTGAATAAGGATCATTATTCAGTCGTTTTTATTAAAAACAAATACAATAATGAAAGACCACATTGAGACCGAGATTAAATTGGAATTGAATACAGAGGAGTATGCACACTGTATTGAAGCACTCCCAACTCTCGGGTACCCCTTGAGTAAGGAGTCATCGTTAGGCGATCATTATTTCCATTTCAAAAAATTTGATGACAAAGGATGGGACTTTACCCGTATTAGAGTGTACAACGGGACGGACTACGAAAAAACAGAAAAAACATGGTATTTAAACGAGCAAGGAGAACGGATGCGGCGCGAAGTAGAAGGGGCGAGCACGGCGGATGAATTGACAGAGTTACAGGGAGAGGGGACTCATCTCTCATTGCATAAAACCCGTCGCGACTTTGCGGGTACGCTCTTTACCTACCCCTGTGTATTTTCTCTTGACGACCTCACTTTTTCTAACGGACACCGATACTTTATAGAGTGTGAGATAGAAGTTCCCAAGGAGGTGAGTAATTCTATCAGAGGGGAACTGAAGCAGTGGATACTCACGCACCTCAATCTCACCGATCGACCAGAGGCGATAGGGATGATGCATCTCGCACTTGTGCAGGCTGGATTGGAGAAGGAATGATGATTACTATTGAATTGAACAAAGAGCAGGATTACGAAACCTATACCGATTTTCATAATTTTGCTGTTGCTGGGCGCGATTTTGGTGCGATGATTCGCGATGCCCACTCCACTATCACTGCGGAGAATAGTACACAGTACATAGACTCATTTTACGATGCTCATGCTCAAGAGTTTGCCAAAATTCTTGAGGAGACTAACAACGAGCTTGGCCAGCGATCCTCCACATTCTTTAATTTCACTCGCCACTATTTTGGAGAGGAGAGTCACTCGCACGAGTACAAAGGTTTTCTCTCTATATTTAATTGCAATCCTCGCTTTGTGGAGGACGAGACATTCCAAGTCTACTATAAAAAAGATTTACTGGACCGCATTGAGGTCGCGTTCCACGAGGTCCTGCACTTTGTCTTCTTCAAATATCTTGACCTGCATTTTAAGGAGGAAACTCTACATCTTAGTAAGAATGGCGGTCCATTGTGGGAACTCTCCGAAATTCTCAATGTTATTCTCCTAAACGAGCCTGAAGCGCAAGTGGTACTTGGTCGTCCTGAAGAGCTCTTCTATCCCGACTTACAAACCTCACTAGAACATCATCAAATTCTCTGGGAAAAGAGCGGTAAAGATCTGAAGGCTTTTGTCAGTTCATCACTCAATCTGTTATCTTCTCCTCACTCCCGATAGTGCTACAATAGAAAGATATGGCATCGGCACAGCAGAGACCGTTCTCGTGGATGAGTCTTAAGGTGGAAGTGCTGAGGTTTGCATAAAGTTGAATAATGTGGTATAAAAATACCAGATATATTTGAACCTTTAAAATAATAAAGAAACGAGGTATCTCCCGTGAGAAATCCACTCAGTGTACCCATCATTAAACCGGTGAATGGAGCATGTAACCTTAATTGTTGTTATTGCTACATGCGAGGAATTCTAGATCCACAACGGTCATCTACTGCAGTAATGTCGCAAGAGACATTGCAAGCAACCATTAATTTCTTCTGTTCTCATCAAGATGAAATTGAGTTTGTCTGGCACGGAGGTGAGCCACTACTTGCCGGTATGCAATTTTATCGCGCTGTTGGGCAGCTACAGACAGAATGGATTCGCCAAGGTAAAAAAATTGCAAACTTTGTGCAGACAAACGGTACCCTTCTCAATGAAGAATGGGCAAAGTTGTTTGCAGGATTACAATTCTGTGTCGGGGTAAGCCTTGATGCTCCGCCGGTAATCCATGACACTCTCCGAGTCTCTCGTGCTGGGGAAGGGAACCTCAAGGATGTTCTCCGTGGGATTACTCATTTGCGAGAGAATGGAATTTTCAACGGGGTCAGCTGTTGCATAGGAAGACAAAACTACTCTTTGGTAAAAGATATTATTTCGTTTTTTCTCTCATGTGATATCCATTCAATTAAGTTCCTGCGTATCCGTGAACCTGATTCAAACGCTATCACGGCAGACCAGTACGCCGATTTTTTGATCAAGATTTTTCATCATTGGATTGACATAGATAATCCTGATCTAGAAATTCGTGATATCAAAAGCATCATTGACATCCTTCTTGGCGGCGAATTCCGTGAATGTACGCTCATGGGGCGCTGCGATCAATTTGTGACTGTCTACAATGATGGGTCAATCTTTCCTTGCGACAGCTTACTTAACGAATCTTGTTTTTGTTTCGGAACTGTCACGGAATCCTATAGTGACGTTGTAGAGAGAAGCAATTTTCAAGAATTTCTCCAGCTCTCACAACGGTCAAGAGCAGCATGTACTTCTTGTCCATGGAACACTCTTTGTCACGGTGGGTGTCTTAAAGATTATGTGAATGGAAATAAAGATACTGTCTGCGCGGCAAATTTCAGAGTTTTTGAAGAAATACAGAAAACCTTGATAAGCTACGGTTTATTGGTAGGGTAATATTGAATTGATCTTAAGGACAGAAAGGAGGTGACTACCGTGAAAAATTCTCAACAAAGCAAATCAGTCGTAATTCCGCGAGTATTACTTCGAGCAAAAGAACAAGCTCTCAAGGGCGAAGCCAAGGGTCCTTGGGATAAAGGGCACTGGGCCAACAGGAAATAAACTCCAACTCGGTCCCGATAACGGGTAGTGCATATACACTACCCGTTTTTTATTGTCTCAGTGAGGGAGTTTAAGTACATCTTATCTATGCACTTTTTTTCATCCGTATATTCTTTCGCCAGATTTCTCATTGCGTGAGCACTCCGCCGTCTGATCAATGTGAAGTTGTGAAGCACTGATTCGTCAGTTTTTTCCGCAATACTTATCGTGGTGTTAAAGTATTTTGTTGCCAAGTATCCCTCTGGAGTAAAAGAACTGATGAGTAGCTCCTCAAGAATTTGGAAAGGCGGCATATCTTGAGAGAGGGGACTGAGGAGGTCTTGATTTTCATCAGCAACACTCACAATCAAAGGCATCACTACAGAGTGACTTCTTAATGCAAGATGGAACAGTTCGTGCAGTAACACTGCTTCAAGAAAAGGGAAATTATTCTCAATTACTCCAGAACATTCCAGCACAAGATCCGTTTTTTCTTCAAAGGTTGAGTACCATCCTACAATATCATCCTCTTCTGCACTGCTCATTGCTAACTGTATGGGTATGTCAGTGAGCTTTGTTTTGTTCTGTAATCCTGTGAGGGATTCTACTTGTGCTAATGCCGTTTCTATTTTTTTTGATTGTGAGTTAAAAAATTTACTTATTCTCATGAGATGCGTTTCTTCTTTCTGCCAGACGATGTCAAAACGATGAGAAAAATTCTCAAGTACTTCTTTAATTGCCCCCGTGTGAGTTGTTCCAATCTCTTGTCCCAAAATATTCCACAATTGTTCATTCTCTTTGGTCAAAAAATAAGCCTCAATGAGATTGATGCCTACTTCTGATGCTATATCAGTGATTTTCTTTATTGACGATTGTTCAATTGTAGAGAGTGCACCACCATTGCCTGCTAGCCACTGTTCAACCCGCTCTTTGTTCCAAGGGTTGTTTCTGATCTGGCAGATTTCTCCAATAAATATTAATTTATTGAATAATTTGTTAATACGAAAACTATTTGGCATAGAGGCAGTATATACCGATTCTCCCCCTATTGTGAAGGTGCTACAATAGAGAGATATGACATCGGCACAACAGAGACCCTTCTCGTGGATGAGCCCAAAGTTGGAGGTGCAGGAGACTGGTGAGTATGGCAAAGGGGTGTTTGCAAAGGCAGATATAAAAAAGAATGAGACACTGGCTCTATTTGGTGGCTATATCTTAAGCTTGGAGGAGGAAGCAATCCTGCCTCAGGAGCATAAAGATTCAGGAGTTCAGATTGATGACAACTTTGTCTTATCCTCTTGTGGTGAATCTGAATTAGCCGATTACTTCAATCATTCTTGTGAACCAAATGCTGGATTTTTAGGACAGATACGCCTTATTGCAATCAAAAAAATAAAAGAAGAAGAAGAAATTTGTTTTGATTACGCAATGGCCGTTGCTCATTCAGGAGATCAATTTTATGTGATGAATTGTCAGTGTGGCAGTAGCTCTTGTCGTTCTAAAATCACAGGAGAAGATTGGAAAATTCCTGAGCTCCAGTTAAAATATAAGGGATATTTTCAACAATACATTGCAGATAAAATTAACAATATATGATCTTCTGTAGCGATATTCCAAATCCGCAGTTTTTATTCTTCTCAGATTCTGTTCCTGGGCTTCTCTATTATTCGCATATTCCCGCAGTCATAGTCTCACTATTGATCGGGATTTTTGTTTTTGTGCGTGCGCGTAATTTAGTCGGAACTATTTTAGTGTCTATCTCAATAGTCTTTTCTTTATGGTCTTTTCTTAGCCTAATTGCTTGGACTAATAATAATGTTAGTCTGATCCAGTTTATCTGGCCGGCGTTTGGAGTGTTGTATTCACTGTTGTATGCTCTCTGTTTGTACTTCGTCTATGTGTATATAGATAAAAAAGATATTTCGTTTAATACAAAGCTCATTATCTCCATCCTTTTACTCCCCGTCATCCTCTTTGCCTCATCAAGATGGAACCTCCAATATTTTGATCTCCCTAACTGTGAAGTACACGAAGGGCACTACTTCACGAGCTACTACTATCTCCTTGGGCTCATCTTCATGCTCTGGACATTTAGGGTCATTGTTGTGCGGTACCGTAAGGTCAAGCCAGCACTACGCAAGCAGATTGTGCCGCTCGGTGTGGGGATGCTCCTCTTCCTCCTCTCCTTTTTCGTTACCGGCTACTTGGCGAGCGCGATCGATAACTTTGAATTGGAGCAGTACGGCCTCTTTGGGATGCTTGTCTTTATGGGCTTCTTGGCGTACCTCATTGTGCAGTTCAAAGCCTTTAACATTAAGCTCCTCGCCACACAGGCCTTGGTGGTGGGCTTGGTCATCCTCATTGCGTCCGAGTTCTTCTTTGTGAGAAATCCGGTCAACATTGTGCTCACGGGTATTACCCTCATCATCGCCATCGGTTTTGGCTACATCCTGGTTAGGAGCGTAAAGGGGGAGGTGGCGCAACGCGAGCGCATTGAGCGACTCGCTGGAGACTTGGCAAAAGCGAACGACAGTCTCTTTGCAGCAAACCTCAAGCTCAAGGAATTGGATCGGCAAAAGACGGAATTCGTTTCCATTGCCTCGCACCAATTGCGCAGCCCCTTAACCGCCATCAAGGGCTACACCTCAATGTTACTGGAGGGCTCCTACGGCGAGGTGGGGGAGAAGATGCACCAGCCGCTCCAAAATATTTTTGACTCCAGTCAGCGGCTCGTGGTGGTGATCGAAGATTTTTTGAATGTCACTCGCATTGAGCTGGGACGGATGAAGTACGAGTTTTCCAACTTGAATGTGAGGGATCTCGTCGAGAAGGTTGTCTCTACAATGAAGGTTTCCGCCGAACAGAAGGGGCTCACGCTCAACTTTATTGCCGAGGAAGGGGAATATGAGATTACCGCCGATCCGGGTAAATTGAGTCAGGTGATCTCTAACCTTGTCGACAACGCCATTAAGTACACGCCCACGGGCTCCATTGAAGTAAAGGTGAGCGACGGCGAGGCTAAGGTGCGCATTGCGATTAAGGATAGCGGCGTGGGACTCACGCCGGAGGTGATGCACAAGCTCTTTGAGAAGTTTGTCCGCGCCGATGACGCCGGCAAGGTCAACTACTCTGGTACCGGTCTGGGCTTATATGTGGCCAAGCAGATGGTGGAGGCACACAAAGGCAAGATCTGGGCCGAGAGTACTGGTGCCGGTACCGGTTCCACCTTTATTGTGGAGCTCCCTGCGAAGAAGGGGTAATTGACAAAATAGTAGATTAGTGTAAACTATGTTTAGTAACTTCTACTCAGATTTTCTGAGTACAGAGCCTTGAACTTTGTAGAAAGGAAGTGGGCGTTATGGGTAAATGGACAGACGGAGATACCTCTGCACATAGCGGAGATTCTCTGGGTAAAGTCTCTTCTGCTGAGCACAGTGCTCGGGATGATGCGACCGATGCTGGATTGTTTGAGAGGGGGAATTCTTCACTGAACAGTACACCATTCCCTCGGGACGACGACTCCGGCAAAGCAGCAACTGGATTCTGGAAATCCATCTTCGGCTGATAGTACCATGATCATCGAGCGGATAGGGTTTGTACCAACCTATCCGCTTTCTTTATATAATGAACCTATGGAGGAAATCTGTAAAATCAAATACATTGATGCCTACTACCTTTTTGAAGAGAAAGTTGGCGAAACCAAATTATCCCCACACGAGGCGTTTGGGTATGTGAAAAAGAATGGGGATAACATCATTATTACTTTTATAAAAAATGTATCTGCATCAGGAAGACAGGATGGGACTGATGACAGCTTTATTGTAAAAGGACTGGTCATTCCTGATTCCGCGCTACTCTCTGTAAGCAAAGACTTCAAAATTACCATCCCCAGTAATCTAAAAGAATCGTCACGCGTAGCAGTTACTTGGCGAGATGTTGTGTATGTGGGCAATGCGGAGAGGGGAGATTGCTCCACAATGTATTCCGAAGGAATTCTTCACAGCGTGTGCGATGATCACATCGTGTTAAGAGACCCAGAAACTATCCGAACATATCCTGCTCCGGCGGTAAACCATCCTGATGGAAAGCCTACCTACTATATTATACCCAAAGCGTTTATCACTGATATACACACTATTGTATGACTACTATAATCCCCAATGATCGAAACGATACAGAAAACAACACGGTTGTTGAATTACTCATACAGGGCAGTGATGGCAATCAATACAAGTGTGTTGGCGTGTTTATGTGGGAGAAAGATTCTATATGTAGGATAGGATTTAACGCAAAAAATGATGAAGTGATTGATTTCTTAGACCTCAATAAAGAAGAGATACTTGAGATGAGGAAGGTTGAGGATAGTGAGATAACGTTGCTTAGTTAACGATGTTATTAGAAATGTTCATCAAATCAATGTGGTGATTGCGGTTCCGACTGTGATACAGACTGCAATACTGACTCCGATCACTCTTGCGACAGCTGTGACCATAGCTGTCAAAGCATTGCCTGAATCTATTAAGTGGATACAATCTCTAGTATTGTATCCACTTTTTTATTTTATGATTACTGAATTAAAATAGGTTGCCCGTATTCTTTTGATAATTCTTCATCCCTATTTAATATTTTTTGCTCATTTTTATTCCAAAATATTTTTTTCTTACTGAATTCTTCTGCTTTTGGCCGGAGTATCTCTATTGTATCTGCAATAAATTGTTGAAAGGAGAGATCTTGTTGCCGGTACTGATGGAGTATTGAACGTAGATATTCACGAAATACCAGTTGCTTCCCGTCTTCGAGTTTGATGTTTAAATTATGGACCTCTGGATTTCCAAAGTATTCTTTCATGCCAAGACATTCACTCATTTCTTTCTCTGACAGTAACATCCCAGTCAGTGCTTCTTTAAACAGATGGAGGAAGTCTTTATTTTCCTGAGTATCGTTCAGATTGATTTCCAATTCGTCCAAGATGTCAAAGAGGAGAAAGTGGGATATCTCGTGAATCGCAGTATCTAATATGCTGTTTTTTCCATCTTTAAATAGACTAGAGACAATAGAAAAATAAAAAATAGGTCGATTAAAAGGGGAAAAGGGTAATAATGTTGGTATTGCGATAAATATTTCTTCCTTCTCAGTATCATAATCCATCAATTTAGCCAGTTCTCCCAAGCACTGTGTTGATTCTTCATCAATGATTTTCTCGCTCTGATCCACTATTGTCTCTATTTCTTCCGCCTTATTTCTATAGATATCTTTAAAAAAACTATCAATAACTTGAGCGTGATTTTCCTCAGTCTCAGTAGATAATTTGTCTTCTAGTGTTTTGTAGAATCGTAGAATCCTTTTTTTAAAATGGTCCGTCTTTGTCTCAAAAAAATACCTGTGTATTAAGGCGATATCTTCCTCAGGGCTTTTTTTGAGGTCAATTTTCAGCAGCATTACACTAAATATACCATAGAGATAGGCTTTTTATTGATAGGAGGCCTAAAACGCCCTAGTTGACAGGGTTCTAGTGTTTTTGTAGTATGGAATCTGGCTCGTAGGAGCTATCGTTTTTTTATGGCGCGATCACTTAAAAAAGGTCCGTACATTGACCCCAAATTACTAAAAAAGATAGAAGGCAAACGCCCCGCGGATTCTGCTGTGGTCCGGACATGGTCCCGCGCAAGCCAGATTGCCCCAGAGATGGTGGGCTTTACTTTTGGCGTTCACAACGGTCGCAGTCACATTGAGGTCTTGGTGACAGAAGATATGGTTGGCCATCGCCTCGGCGAGTTCTCTCCTACCCGTAAGTTTATGCGCCACGGAGGTAAGATGCAAAAAGAGTTAGAAGAGAAGAAGAGAGAGGCCGAAATTGCAGCCGCCAAAGCTGCTAAAACAGTAACGGATACCAAAAAATAATCTATGAAAGCAACTCTCTCAAACTACCGCCAGTCTCCGCGCAAGGTGCGACTCCTCGCGGATTTGGTGCGTGGTAAAAAAATAGGGGATGCCATCACGACTTTAACACACCTCCCTAAGCGCGCCGCCGCGCCGGTAAAAAAGCTCATCGAGAGTGCGCTTGCCAATGCTCTGTCAACTGATTTAAGCAATAAGAAGGAGGATTTGTATATTAAAGAGATTACCGTCGATAAGGGAGTGGTCCTAAAGCGTATGCGCCCCGGCGCGCGTGGTCGCGGATACCCACTCCATAAGCACACCAGCCATGTCCGCGTGGTTCTAGATTCTCACCATGACGCATAGTGTTCACCCATACGCCCATAGACTCGGCATCATCCGCGACTGGCAGTCACGCTGGTTTGGTACGCGCGGTAAATATCAAGAGTTCCTTAAAGCAGATGTACTTCTGCGCGAGTACCTCACCAAGCGCCTACGCGGTCTCTATGTAGACGGTGTAGATATAGAGCGCGGTGCGGACTCTTTCCGCATTACTATCAAAACATCCCGGCCAGGTATGGTGATAGGTAGAAGTGGTGAGGGTGCTGCCAAGCTCAAGAGCGACATCCAAGCAGTACTGCGTAAGGCAGGAGCCAGCATCCCTCGTGATTTTAAATTAGACATCGATGAGATCAAGACTCCCGAGGCGCATGCCGCTATTCTCGCCTACATGGTAGCCGAAGGATTGGAGAAGCGTCTACCCTTCCGCCGTGTTGCCAAGCAGGCAATGGAGAAGGCGACGGCAACTAAGGGAGTGGAGGGGGTCAAGATTGCCCTCTCTGGTCGCTTGGGTGGAGCAGATATGGGTCGCCGTGAAGCATTCAAAGCAGGGCAGGTACCTCTCTCTACGCTCCGTGCGGATATTGATTTCGCTCGCGAGAAGGCCTACCTCTCGTACGGCGTGATTGGTATCAAGGTCTGGATCTACCGTGGTGAGGTATTTGAATCATAGAACAGAAGTATGTTTCCCAAAAAAGTAAAATTTAGAAAGTGGCAGACTGACCGTGTTAACCCGCACAAGGCGCGTGTTGAGACGCGTGGTACCAAACTCTCGTTTGGATCGCACGGACTTAAGTCACTGGGTACGGCGCGCATCAAGAGTAACCAGATAGAGAGCGCTCGCAAGACTATGACGCGTCTGACTAAGAAGACGGGTAAGATATGGATCCGCATCTTCCCCGACCGACCCTACACCGCCAAGGCGGCGGAAGTGGGTATGGGTAAGGGGAAGGGAGACCCACAGGGTTATGTCTTTACTGTGCGCCCTGGACGGGTGCTATTTGAGATTGATGGACTTACTGCAAGCGAGTCAAAGGATGCACTTCGTAAGGCAGGGGCAAAGTTACCCGTTAAGACCATCATTGTTAGTCGAACGGAGTAAATAATAAGTACCAAGGATCAAGGAACAAGTATGAAGAAAGAGACACACAAGGGGAAGAAGGCGAGCGAGCTCACGGAGCTCGTGGCTAAGCGTCGCGAGGAGCTCCGGACGCTGCGCTTTGACATTGCCGGGAGTCGTGGTAAAAATACCAAGGACATTAGGATCCACCGTCGTGACCTTGCGCGGATACTCACCGAGCTCTCTCGTGTGGCTAAGACGCAGTAATACTATGACCACTACCACTACAATTCGTAAAACACTCCGCGGGACCGTCGTCTCTGACAAAATGTCACAGACGGTCGTCGTCTTGGTGAAGCGCTATGTAAAGCACCACAAGTACGGTAAGTACATCTCACGGAGCAAGCGCTACAAGGCGCATGATCCTAAGGGACTATTCCACGAGGGAGATACGGTAGAAATTCGCTCATGTCGACCACTATCTAAGGATAAGCATTTTGAGGTTATCTACGCCTAAACACTACTATGATACAGCCACGCTCACTCGTAACAATTGCAGATAACACCGGTGCCAAGATCGGACGCGTTTTCAAGATACTCGGTGGATCCAAGCGCCGCTACGCACGCGTGGGCGACATACTCGTGCTTTCAGTACAAATCGCTGAGCCACGCAAGGCCGCAAAGAAAAAGGAAGTACACCAAGCAGTGGTTGTGCGCACCAAGGATGCAATCCGCCGCAAGGATGGCACCTACATCCGCTTTGACGAGAATGCTGTGGTACTTCTTGAGAAGGGTAAGCAGGATCCCAAGGGTGGGCGTATCTTTGGTCCGATACCCCGCGAGATCGCCGAACGCGGTTATCAGAAAATTGCATCGCTTGCGCCAGAGATTGTGTAAATATCATGTCACTTACGATTAAAAAGGGGGACACCGTTATTGTACGCTCAGGGAAAGATAAGGGTGTGAAGGGTAAAGTTATCTTAGTACAAACCAGTACCGACCGTCTGGTGGTAGAAGGAGTGAATATTAAAAAGCGCCGCCAGAAGAGTCGTAAAGAAGGGCAGAAGGGACAAGTACTTGAGAAGCCGGCACCAATTGCGCGTTCCAGCGCCTCACTTTTCTGTGAGAAGTGCGGTAAGGGAGTACGTTTTGGTGTGCGCGGTGAAGGAACAAAGAAGATCCGCATCTGCCGCAGTTGCGAACGAGAAATCTAATACTACTACTATGATTGGAACAAAAGAACGGATTGAAAAGGCCTTGCCGAGTATCGGTGAGAAATTGGGGCGGACAAACCGCTTCTCCTTGCCGCGTCTCGTTAAAGTAGTAGTCTCTTCAGGCACTGGTCGCGCCAAAGATAAGACGCGTAACGAGCATGTGGCTAAGCGTCTCGCCATCATCACGGGCCAAAAGGCTTCTCCGCGCCGTGCAAAACAATCTATTGCCAGCTTCAAACTACGCGAGGGAGATGTGATTGGCTACGCAGTCACTCTGCGAGGCGCACGCATGTACGCATTTGTAGATAAGTTCATCCACGCGTCACTGCCCCGTACCAAGGACTTTAAGGGTGTAGCCGCGAGCGGAGTGGACGGGGTGGGCAACCTCACTATCGGGATTAAAGAGCACACCATCTTCCCCGAGACTGCAGATGAAGAACTCCGAGACATCTTTGGGCTCGCTATTACGCTGGTGACAACTGCACATAATCGTGAAGAGGCACGCGCACTCTTTGATGCCATTGGAGTGCCTTTCAGCAAGGCTCCCGCAGCCAAGCAGAAGGCTTCACGAAGAAAGAAGAAGTAGATTAACGGGGAAAGTACTCCGTCAACTCATTAGAATAGTAGAACTCGTAGGCGAGACCACCAAAGCTATACACAGTCTCGCCTATTTCTATTGGAGCGCCACCTGCACGCGGCTCCGCATTTGGATCCGAGTTACCAAACCCAATATTAAAGAGCGTCGCAATCACATCGGGGCGGGTACTAAGGTCAAAGCCAGAGCGCTCCCACTGCGCGAGTACTTGCTTAATGTAGAGCGCGGCGTAGAGGTAGGAGTAGTAGTGATCCTTCTCGTTTGCAATGCGCGCAAAGCGCTCGGTGTCCGGATCATCAGTCCTAAAATCTAAGAGCTGTTCATATTGTGCCCCAGGATAGAACGGAGATTCTTTATTGACGAGATGTGTTTCTACCGCGCGGGCAGTCTCGGGTTTGAAGCCCATTACTCCCCAGCTGAACTGGGTCTGGTTCCCGAGTACCTTGAGCGGGCCAAAGAATGACTTAAATACTTCTCGTTCGCTGGTAAAGAGGCGGAGCTGTTCGGGGACGAGGCAGGAGACAATAAAACGCGCAGGAACACCGCTCACTGCCGCGGCACGGTTGATAGGATCCACATCCTTGATGATTGCCTCTTCAAGTGCCTTCCACTCCTCACCTTGTGCCCATACAAAGACTTGTCGATCTTGTGCGCGCGAGGTGCTGGTTGCAAACGATGGATCATTGATGCCTCGTACATTGGTCCACCCATACTTAACGCCAAAGAAGGCGAAGACAAGCAGGAAGCCGGTGAGTGCAAAGAGATAGATGAGACCATTCCCCAACCAGATGAGGTACTCCTTCATGCGCGGCCATTCTAGCAAAAATTGAGAAAATTGGTACCCTAGAAGTAGGGCACTGTGCTGCCATTATTATTAGCACATAACACTATAATAAGTATGAATAGAATAATGATTGTGGCAAGCGCAGTACTCCTGCTCCTTGCTGTTGCGCCACTCTCAGTGCGTGCAGAGAGTCCGGTGCGTGCAAGTAACAATGATACGAGGGAGGATGATATCTCTTCGGCATGTAAGACGATTATCCGCTTAACAAAAGTATATCCGCAGTTTAACTTGACGGTACCACCTTCTTGTAAGGCATGGGAGGATAGCCCAGTGAAGAAGCAGTGCACCGAACTTAAAGCAAATCTCCGAGTGGGAGATAGAGGAGAGCGCGTGCGTGTACTCCATCAGGTGCTCACGCAAGCAGGTTACGGACCTTTTGTGAATGACGAGTTTGATGAGCAGACTGCCGCGGCAGTGGTGGGCTTTCAAGAGCAGTATCGTTCTGAAGTCCTCGCCCCATATGGTCTTGTACGAGGGACAGGGTATGTGGGAGTCTCTACGCGAGCAAAATTGAATGCACTCTTTGGTTGTGTGATAACCATCCCTCCATCGCAGACGGTATCGCTACGCATTATCTCTGCCCCGAGCACACTTAAGGTAAATGAGACAGGGACATGGAAGTTGGGCATCACCACCGCAAGCAGTAGTGACTACACCATTGCGGTGACATGGGGAGACGAGCCAGCTCCTACCACCGGTACTACTGCGAGTGCCGCAGAGAAGCGGTCTACCAATACCACCACCTTTACACACAGTTATGCGACAGCAGGGACCTATACTGTCACATTCCGCTTAATTTCTGGCGGGGAGACTCGTACTATCACACGCAGGATAGAAGTAAAAAAAGATGGAACTGGACAAAAAATAACTGTCATCTCTCCAAACGGAGGAGAGTCGTGGGGTATCGGAGAGACGAGGACGATATCGTGGAATTCGTCACAAGAAGGGCAGGTAACGGTATGGATATATATGGAGGAATCACCCTGTTTAGGCGAAATGGCCTGTATCACGGTGCCTGCTGAGCCATTACAGATTGCACGACTAAATTCTCGTGAGGGCACAAATTCGTATAGTTGGCGCATTGGCGCTCAGTACGGTACGGACGAAGGAGGAGGGACAATCAGACAGCATAGATTAGTAAGCGGAAACTACTTCTTGCGCATTTGTAGTGCAGGGCGCGCCCATTGTGACCATAGTGATAACACTTTCACTATTACTGCACCTACCGCTACCAATCGGGCGCCGTCCATTACTTCCGTATCTGGCCCCACCAGTCTTGAGGTAGGGAAGACAGGAACTTGGAAGATCCGTGCCTATGATCCGGATGGAGAATGGTTAAGTTACTCTATTCTCTGGGGTGACGAGACTGTTGCAGACGTCCGCACTGCGGTGGGTACATCTTCAGGAGCAACGGTGTCTCAACAGACGAGCTTTACGCATACCTACACTACTGCGGGGACTTATACGGTGAAGATAACTGTTACAGATACAGCAGGGAAGACAGCACAATCCACACAAACAGTTGTCGTCCGTACACTTGGATCGGATATAGATGTATAGGACTGATTGCATATAGACGAGGGGCGATTCTTGAGATCATCTCTTCACGACGAGTGCTGAGTCACAGAGAAATGTGACGGAGTTATCTGTTGAGCCACGGTTCGTTATTCTTATACACAGCTTGATGAGCTTTGCGATACACGCATCTCAGATACAATAGATAAACATTATCACTCATTTTTTTGTGCATTATGACAAAAATCAGCAAAAAAGTTGCCAAAATAGTCGCAAAGACTGTAAAAACTGTAAAAAAAGAAAAGAAGATAGCATCTCCGAAACAGGTGAGAAAGCGCAATGGCACGATTGTTGATTTTGATGTTACACGCATCGAGGCCGCCATTGGCAAGGCGATGCGCGCGGCAGGCGAGTCTGTAGAGGGGGCGCCCAAGCAAGTAGCGCACGCTGTCGCACTTGGACTCGCTACCGCGCACAGAGATGAAAAAGGCTATATTCCGAGCGTCGAAGAGGCGCAGGACCTCGTAGAGCGGGAGCTGATGCTCCACGACTATGTGGCAACAGCAAAGGCCTACATCCTCTACCGTGAGCGCCGTTCTGAGGTGCGTCGTGAGAAAGGGGAGATCCCCGAGAAAGTTCGTGATCTGGTTAATGAGAGCAAGAAGTATTTCAAGAATTCGCTCGGTGAGTTTATCTACTACCGCACCTACTCCCGTTGGATAGATGATGAGGGGCGCCGTGAGACTTGGGTGGAGACCGTCGATCGTTATGTGAACTTTATGCGTGAGAACTTGGGGAAGCGTCTTTCCGATAAAGAGTACGCAGAGGTGCGCCAAGCAATCCTCTCACACGAGGCCATGCCATCTATGCGGCTTCTCCAATTTGCAGGGAAGGCGGCTCGTGCTACCAATGTCTGTGCCTACAACTGTTCCTTCACGGCGCCAACCAGACTAGAAGATTTTGCAGAAATTATGTACATCTCTATGTGCGGGACGGGTGCGGGTTTCTCGGTAGAGAGCCAGTATGTGCAACAGCTTCCTGTCATTAAGCGCCAGAGTGGCAAAATGCGACCAGTCCACACTATTGATGATAGTAAGGAGGGCTGGTGTAATGCACTTACTCTTGGCCTCAAGACATGGTACGCAGGGGACGATATCCAATTTGATTATGGTAGACTGCGCGCTGCTGGTGCGCGACTGAAGACGATGGGTGGCAAGTCATCGGGCCCTGATCCACTGCGCGATCTACTCAACTTCACCCGCGCCACCGTACTAAAGCGGCAGGGGAGGCGGCTCACTAACTTAGATGCACACGACATTATATGTAAGATTGGTGAGATTGTAGTTGCGGGAGGCGTGCGCCGTTCTGCACTTATCTCACTTTCTGATCTGGATGATGTAGAGATGCGCGATGCTAAGAGGGGTCAGTTCTATATGACAGAGCCCCAGCGTAGTCTCGCAAACAATTCTGCGGTTTACGATGAGAAGCCGAGCACGGAGGAGTTTATGCGCGAGTGGCTCGCGCTGATGGAGAGCCACTCGGGCGAGCGTGGCATCTTTAATCGTGGTGGACTGCGTGAGACATTGCCAGAGCGTCGAATTAAAGCGTTGGGAGACAGTGTCAGTACCCTTGGCACCAACCCATGTGGTGAGATTATTCTCCAGCCAAAACAATTCTGTAACCTCTCGGAGATTGTAGCGCGGGCGGAGGATACTCCCGCGTCTCTTATGCGTAAGATGAAGGTTGCCACTATCCTCGGTACTTACCAGTCTACACTCACCAATTTCCCTTATCTCTCTAAAGAATGGAAGGAGCACTGTGAAAGTGAACGGCTCCTCGGTGTCTCAATCACTGGCCAATGGGATTCTCCTTCCGTGCGTAGGCCCGAGACTCTTAGGAAACTCCGTGACGCGGCAGTGGTATACAACCGTGAATACGCGAAGCGCTTTGGGGTCACTCCCTCTACCTGTATCACTTGTACCAAGCCATCTGGAACACTCTCTCAGATGGTAGATTGTGCCTCAGGGATGCACCCACGGCACGCGCAATACTATATCCGCCGTGTGCGCATCGCATCTACCGATGCGCTCTTCCAGATGCTCCGTGATCAGGGTGTCCCGTACCATCCGGAAGTGGGGCAGAATCTGGAGACAGCAACGACCTTTGTGATTGACTTTCCTGTAAAAGCACCCACAGGAGCAATCTTCCGTGATAATGTCTCTGCTCTTGAGCTTCTTGAGTATTGGAAGAATGTGAAAGTAAACTATACCGAGCATAATCCATCAGTGACCATCTCAGTGGGGGATGATGAGTGGCTCAAGACTGGTAATTGGGTTTATGAGAACTGGAACATCATTGGTGGACTCTCCTTCCTCCCTCGGTCGAACCATGTGTACAAATTGGCACCATACGAAGAGATAGATGAACGACAGTATAACGAACTCATCGAGCGCTTCGCCCATGTCGATTTTTCCAAAATCGTGACCTACGAGCGCGAGGATGGAACAGAAAATAAACGAGAACTTGCCTGTGCTGGCGGTACCTGCGAGATAGATATTCTCACAAACGAGGCGCAGGAGAAGAAGGCGTAAAGTGCCTTTTGACGGCAAAAATGGTATAATATTAGAAGTCCTGTACCAAGTAGTTGCTCCGGCCCTCTAATAGAGGTCGGGGAGGAAAGTCCGAACACGTGCCCTGACGCCGCCTTTACGGCGTGCAGTGGAAGGGTAGCGGGTAACTCCCGCCCGCGGTAACGCGCGAGGTGCGAACAGAAACGACCCGGTTCAGTCCGGCTGAAACGGCTAAATCCTTATCCTTGAGTGCAAGACCGTGTCCCGACTTTGTGTTGGGAAGAGTCGCTTGAGTCTGTCGGCGACGGCGGACCTAGATACATAACTACTGCTCCGCCTCTAGCGGAGAACAGAATTCGGCTTATCGGTACAGGATGTATACAACAAAGAACTCGCCTACCGGCGGGTTCTTTGTTTTTACGTAGATAACTTGAATGTTCGTGGATATCTCTTATGGAGACCGTGTTGGTCCGCAAAGCGTTCCAGATCACCCACAGCGTAGTGCCGGTATCCATTGTCTCTGTCTCGCTCCGCACGCAATTTACCAGAACGGTCCCAATTGCGGAGTGTTGCGGGAGAGACCCCGAGAATCTCGCTTGCGGCCGAGACGGTAACACCTTTTTTTGGCTTCCGTGTGTGCATAAAAGAGTTTGACTATTATACCAGCCAAGCATAAAATAAAAAGCATATGGACTCACAAGAACACGAGCGGCTCTCCGCCCGTTCTTCAGAGGGCTCCGCGGCAAGCGTCCTTCTGTTACTCGCATTTATCACACCAATATTATTCATCCCCGGGAGCGTACTCCCATTTGAGGTTGTTAAACGATTTTTTGTCGGTATCGCGATTTTTATCGCGCTCATCTTTTGGCTTGTATCACGGCTGAGTAAATCAAGTGTATCCATCCCCAAGAGCTATGTGTTCTTAGGTCTGGGGGGTCTAACACTTGCAGGGGTCCTCTCTTCTCTTTTTGTTGAGTCAACACAGAGTCTCTTTTGTAGGGCAGGAGGGTCTTGCGTGCCGGGCTTATGGACAGCGATCCGCGCACACAGCCTTATTGGCCTTGGGTACGAACTGGGCACACCACTCTGGCTCGCAATCTTCACTATACTTCTCTTTCTTTCTGGGACGCTCATGTCCGATCGTAAGCGCGTGTTCCTCATGTACCTCTCTATTTTTGCCTCATCAGCAATCATCACACTCTACACACTCTTCCGCATCCTCCCTGCCCGCTGGCTTATTAAGTACGAATGGTACCAAGCACTCCCAGTAAGCTTGGTAGGGAAGTGGAATGAACTCGGCATCTTCTTTGGGCTTACTGTGCTGGGTATTATTGTGATGCTAGATCTTTTGCGAGACTTTAGATCTCCATTTCTGCCTCGCGCTGGCATCTACACGCTCTTTGGTTTCTCTATATTTGGACTCACCTTCATCAACTTCTATCCTGTGTGGATCGTGCTGGCACTCTCGTCAATTATGATCTATGTGTATGCATTGACTGCGGACAGGACCGCCGAGCGCTTTTCAGGCAGTCAGAGTGTATTTCGCCCCTCCTTACTTGTAGCGGTCATCGCGGTACTCTTTGTTCTCGGTGGCAATCAGAGAGGCTTCATTGGTGAGATTGTAACCCGTATCAATAATTATATGGGCGTACCGCAAGTACTCTCTCTTGAGCCTCGACCGGGATTCTCTGACACGCTTGAGGTGACTGGACGAGTCTTGGGGAAGAAGCCTATTTTCGGTGTTGGTCCAAATAATTTTGACAGTGCCTGGGCATTGTTTAAGCCTGCTTCTTTCAATTCTTCTCTTGCGTGGAACACTGATTTTGACGACGGAGTGGGCTACCTACCCAGCTTTGCGGTGACGACTGGAGTTGTCGGACTCATCAGTATGCTCATCTTTGTTGCAGCAATTCTCATTGAAGGCTGGCGTACTATGAGTAATGTCTTGCGAGACAAGATGACTAATCCACTCGCGGCCATCTCTTTCTTCGTGACACTCTATCTGTGGATCTTTTCACTCATCTACACACCGAACATTACCCTGCTTATGCTCGCAGTACTCTCATTGGGGACCATGATCGCACTTTCTGTGCGCTCCGGCGCACTACAAGAACTCTCTTTGGATTATGGCGAGTCTGCTCGTGCTACCTTCATCAGCACTCTGGTCATCATTGCGCTCATCGTTACCTCTGTTGGCGGTGGCTACCTACTTTTGGGGAGATCGTGGGCTACAACACTCTTTTTTAGAGGACTTGCTCGCGCAAATGTAGACGGCGATTTGAATGCCGCGGAGGCCTACATCGTGCGTGCGGCAGGTCTCGGTGTGCGCGATCAGTATGCTAGAGCGCTCACTAACCTCAATATTCTCCGGATGAACCGTATCGTGAGTCAAACAGATATCCCCGCGCAGGCGCTCCAAGCACAATTCCTCCAACAGGTTGATAATGCAACGCGTAACGCACTCACTGCATACCAGATTCGTCCACACTTCTATCAGAATGTGGCAAGTCTTGCGAGTGTGTACGAAGTACTCTCTGTCTTCAAGGTGACAGGAGCGAAGGATGAAGCGGTTAAGCGCTACGCAGAAGCGGCAACTGTGAATCCAGAGAGTCCGCTCATCCCGTACTTAAATGCGCGAATGTACGCATCCCTTGGTGAGGCTACTAAGGCGCAGCAGAGTCTTGAAGCGGCGATTACTAAAAAGGCTGATTATCCTGAAGCAATACTCTTTTACTCACAGATTGAAGC
The DNA here is from genome assembly GCA_964401135.1 of uncultured Candidatus Saccharibacteria bacterium. Taxonomy (GTDB): domain Bacteria; phylum Patescibacteriota; class Minisyncoccia; order Phycocordibacterales; family UBA9988; genus UBA9988. Next base: position 135,158 of record CAYNXC010000001.1, on the reverse strand, counting down.
AAGTCGTGGCAATATTCAAAATGCGGCGGTCATCGCAGAACGCGCTCTTGCCTACGCCCCAAATGATCTCGGAGTACTCTTCCAAGCGGGCTACCTTAAGTTCCAGAGTAAGAGCTACGATGAGGCACGGATCATTCTGGAGCGCGCTCGCGCACTCTCTCCAAACTATTCAAATGCAAAGTACTTCTTAGCGCTCACTTATGACGAGCTTGGTGAAAATAAGAGAGCAATTCAGGAGTTTACTGAAATCAGCCAACTAAATCCTGGCAATGAGGAAGTGAAGAAGATTCTTGCAAATCTTAAGGCTGGGCTTCCCGCTCTCGCTGGACTCCGTGGCGGGAAGGCTGCAGCCGAGGATGAATAATTGTGGTTAGCACATTCTTCCGACTGTTACAGCGAGAGTGGAGCGGCTTGCATCAGGCCGCTTTTCTCCTTGCTGTGAGCTCTCTCCTATCGCAGTGTCTAGGGCTCTTACGAGATAGACTTCTTGCGGGAAGTTTTGGGGCGGGGCGTGAACTAGATATTTACTATGCGGCATTTCGTATTCCTGACCTCCTTTATGTCACTGTTGCTTCTTTTGTATCGGTGACCGTACTCATCCCCGTATTGGCCCAGTATCGTGAAGGGGGTACCCGTGCAGCTGAGGGACATTTTATCTCTCGTGTCGGTACCGTCTTTGCGGTGCTCATGCTGCTCATATCCCTTCTTCTTGCGTTCATCATGCCCGTACTTGCTGCAATCATTGCTCCTGGTTTTGATGTGCTGGCATTGAAGGAGTTGACACTTCTCGCACGGATTATGCTCCTCTCTCCTTTTTTCCTCGGTCTTTCTGGGGTCTTCGGCAGTGTAACACAGATGGAAAAACGTTTTGTACTCTACGCGCTGGCTCCCATACTCTATAACCTCGGCATCATACTCGGCCTACTGCTTCTCTTTCCATCCTTGGGCCTCCTTGGACTTGCCTTTGGCGTTGCACTTGGCGCACTCTTGCATCTCCTCATACAATTTCCTGCCTTACGCATGGCGGGGTATCGCTTTATTCCACAGCTTCCGCATGGCGCAGAATGGCACGAGCTTCGGCATCTGATTGCGGTCTCTATTCCACGGACGATTACTCTTGCGGCGCATCAGCTCTCACTTACGGGTCTCTTCGCTCTTGCCTCATTTCTTGAAGTGGGATCTATTGCGATATTCACCTTTGCGTGGAACCTGCAATCAGTCCCTCTTGCACTTCTTGGAGTCAGTTACTCAGTGGCGGCTTTTCCCACACTCTCCCTTCTGCACACAAAAGGGGAGCGAGAACAATTTGTTGGCTATATCCGAGAAGCGGCACGGCACCTTATTTTTTGGTCCCTCCCGCTATCTGCGCTCGCCATAGTGCTCCGCGCACACATTGTGCGTATTATTTTAGGGACTGGATCATTTGATTGGGTAGCCACTCGACTGACCGCCGCCGCCTTTGCTATTTTTGTAATCTCCTTGATAGCACAAAACTTGGTACTCCTCTTTGTCCGCGGGTACTATGCCTGCGGGAAGACTCGTGTACCTCTCGTGGTGAACACGCTCTCATCACTGGGTGTCATTATACTGGCACCACTTCTTACATGGATCTTTAATCACACACCCTTCTTTGCGCGTGTACTTGAACGGCTCTTGCGTGTTGAGGGTCTCCCTGGAACCTCAGCACTCATGCTCCCGCTCGCGTTTGCCTTTGGACTTATGATCAATGTGGTCATCATATGGGTACTCTTTGAGCGCGATCATGGGAAGTTTTTCTCAACGATCTATGATACTGTATATCAATCGCTTGCAACCGCTATCCTTGTCGGTACGAGTGTGTACTACGCACTCATCGCAGTACAAGGGTTTTTTGATACACAAACTTTTGTCGGTATTGCACTCCAAGGATGCATTGCAGGAGGGCTTGGTATTGCCGCTGGAATCCTCCTGCTTATCATCTTTGATAATCGCGAGCTTACAGAACTTGCCTCGGCGCTCCAAAAAAAAATAGGTCGTCGCAAGCTTGTACTCCCAGAACCGGAAGGTTTATAGTAGACTACACGGATGTTGTCACAGATACGCAATTTCAGCATTATAGCCCATATTGACCATGGCAAATCCACCCTCGCCGATAGGATGCTTGAGCTCACCGCCACGGTAGAGAAGCGTAAGATGCACGATCAAGTCTTGGATCGTATGGAGCTGGAGCAAGAACGGGGTATCACTATCAAGATGCAGCCGGTGCGGATGCAGTATCGTGGCCATATCTTTAATCTCATTGACACTCCTGGACATATTGATTTTTCTTATGAAGTGTCACGCGCCCTCACTGCTGTTGAGGGAGTGGTGCTTGTGGTTGACGCAGCGCAGGGGGTGCAGGCGCAGACTTTTACTGTGCTTCACCAAGCAGAGGAGTTGGGGCTTACCATTATTCCCGTAGTGAATAAAATCGATCTCCCCATCGCGCGTACCATGGAGGTGAAGGAGGAGGTGGCCGCACTCTTGCACATCTCTGAGGATACAATCTTTGAAGTGTCGGGGAAGACAGGTGCTGGGGTAAGTGAACTATTGGACGCAATTATCACACAAATCCCGCCACCACAAGAAATTTATACCGAGACGAGCGCCCTGCGTGCACTCGTGTTTGATTTTGAATATTCACTCCATCGCGGTGTGGTGATCTATGTGCGAGTACTTGATGGCTCACTTACACGAGGGGACAGCCTTATGCTTACCGCGACGAAGGAACGCTTCCAAGCGCTTGAAGTGGGAGTCTTTACCCCCGATCAAAAAGAAGTCAAAGAGCTCGGAGCCGGCTCTATTGGCTACATTGTGACTGGTATTAAACAAGCGGGGGAGGCACGCGTGGGAGACACCGTGACGAGAGAAAAGCATCCGCTCCCCGCACTCTCTGGCTACCGAGAGCCAAAGCCTGTGGTATGGGCGAGCATCTACCCTGAGAGTCAAGATGATTTTACTCTATTAAGACAGGCGCTCTCGCGTCTGCACCTCTCTGATGCGGCGCTTACCTTTGAGGAAGAATCGTCGGGGACACTAGGGCGCGGGTTCCGTTGCGGATTTTTAGGAATGCTCCACTTGGAGATTATTACCGAGCGATTGCGGCGTGAGTTCTCACTCTCGCTCATTGTGGCTACTCCTACCATCAGCTACAAGATTGTGTGGAGAGATGGGCATACCGAGACAGTGTACTCTCCAGCACGCTTTCCCGAAGATAAGGATGTAGTGGAAGTACGCGAGACATGGGTCAAGGTGCGCATTATCAGCCCACCAGAATATCTCGGCTCTTTAGTGACGCTCCTCTATGAACATGAGGCGGAAGTATGGGATACAGAAGGTTTTGGCGATACGCGTGTTTCGCTCTCGGCGCTCTTACCACTACGAGAATTGATGCGGAATTTTTTTGATGCACTCAAGAGCGTGACGAGCGGCTACGCCTCGCTCTCGTATGAGTACGCAGATGAGCGGAGAGCGGATGTTGTTCGCTTAGACATCCTTGTCGCAGAGGAAGTAGTGCCAGCATTCTCACGCGTCGTGTCACGACGGCGGGTGCAAGATGAGGCGGAGCGAGCAGTCTCGCGTCTTAAAGAACTGCTTCCACCACAGCTCATCGTGATTAAGCTCCAAGCACGCTCGCTCGGGCGCATCCTTGCGGCAGAGCGCATTGCGGCCTTGCGTAAGGATGTGACTGACTACCTCTATGGCGGAGACATTACCCGCAAGATGAAGCTGCGTGAGAAGCAGAAGAAGGGGAAGAAGAAAATGCAAAAATTGGGGAAGGTATCCATCCCCAATGAGGTCTTCTTACAAATGGTGAAGAATGGTGAGCGCTAAGGAGAGAGGAGAGGGGCAGCATAGAGGATAATCATAGAGAGCGCGGTCAAGAAGACGAGTACTGCCCAGACCACCTGCATTTTCTTTCTGTGCTTGCTTTCAAACATTACCCTACACTATACTCGTAGTATGCACAGATTTCAAGGACAGAAGACGGCACCCTCTCTGCGGCGGCTATACTCGTGGCCGGTCCTTCTCATCCTCCTTGCCACTGTGCTACTCTTAGGGTCCTCGGTGCGTGGACTCTATGTGAAGAGTCGCACGGCCGAAGCAAGTCGCCGTGAAGCAGAGATTCATTTAGAAAGTCTACAAGCACGGAAGGAGCAGTTAGATACGGAGTTAGAGCGTCTCTCAACAGATGAAGGAGTAGAGACAGAACTACGGACACGCTTTCCTGTGGCGAAGCCGGACGAGGGTGTGATACAGATTGCAGGAGAAGAGAAGGTAGAAGCAACGACGAGTGACTCTCTGGCAGAGCCGAGTAAAGAATCCTTTTGGGAGAGGTTTTTTTGAATAGAGCGGGTATGGTTTAGTGGTAGAACGCGTGCTTCCCAAGCATGAGACGGGAGTCCGATTCTCCCTACCCGCACATGAGCGAGCGATTCAAACGCACCAAGGAGGATTTTACTTGTGAACGCTGTGGAGCACAGGTGGCAGGGGATGGCTATACCAACCACTGCCCCGTGTGTCTCACCAGTAAACATGTGGATATGTTTCCTGGCGATAGGCTGGAGCTGTGTGGAGGGCTAATGCCGCCTACGCGATTAGAAAAAAAGCGAGATACCTTTGTGATTGTCCATCAATGCGAACGCTGTGGTGAGGAGCGTAGTACCAAAGCGCGCCCTGAAGATGATCTCTCAGCGTTAATTTGACAGCTATGCTATACTAGAATTATTACAAGCGTTAAGCGCCTTTTTTATGTACACTGTTGAGATATATACCACGCCGACCTGTCACTTTTGCCATAGGGCAAAGGAATACTTTACCGAGAACGGAGTTGCCTTTACCGAGTACGATGTGATGAGCGATATCGCGAAGCGACAAGAGATGGTTGAGAAGACGGGGCAGATGGGTGTACCGGTGATTGTAGTTGATAAAAAAGATATTGTTATTGGCTTTGATCAGCCGACCCTCGCTAACCTCCTCGGAATCTCTTAGATAATTCTGTTATAGTGAGGTAAGGCTCGTGGTGTTCTTTCTTCGCGCTTTACCCTAAAGGGCTCCGGCGCGACTCAAAAAATGAACACCATCTCGCCTAGTAGCCCTCGTAGTTCAACGGATAGAACAGCCCCGTCCTAAGGGGTTGATGTGGGTTCGATTCCTGCCGAGGGCGTTGTTGTCTTATTTTTCTTGTCTGCTAGGCTAAAAGGAGAGTACTTTATATAAGAAAGGAGGTGTCCATAATGTCTAGGATACTCGGCATTGACATCGGCGGTGTCATTCGTGGGCCAAGGAGTGTGGAAGTCACTGGAGCCATAGAGGATATTACCCGCATCCATGCCTGTGCTGGTTTTGACCATATCTATCTTCTCTCACAGACTTTGTCAGGATCTCGATGGTTTATAAACCGATGGCTCTCACAGAGGGATTTCTGGGCGCGAACCGGCATCAAGAGAGTGGATGCACTCTACTGTAATCATTGGTGGGAAAAAGTTGTGATCGCACAGGAAATTGGTCTCACTCATATGATTGACGACCGTTTTGATGTTCTTGATGCGATGCCAGATTCGGTTACACACTGCCTGCTTTTCGGTTCCCAAGTCCATGACGGACTGCCAAACCGATTTTACTGCGTTCCTGATTGGGAAGAACTCACACTACTCCTGCTCCACCGAATAGTGGTGTGAGGTAGAGCCCTGCCTGCCTTAGGCGGACAGGGCTTTTGATTTTTAGTACCCCCTCTGCTACGATTGGATAATGGATCATGATATGCGAGAAGAGGTACACGAGACCCTTGAGTTGGCTCAAGAGAATAATCGCATATTACGATCTATCCAGCGCGCACGACTCTGGGGGATCTCTCTCAGTGTACTCAGGTGGGTGATCATCATTGGCTCATCTGTGGGACTCTACTACTACTTTGAACCGCAGATAAACAGCGTCATGGATGCGTGGGATCTGGCTGCGGGGATGATAGAGAGTACTAAGAGCCAATTGAATGCAATCAATGGCGCCCTCACGCCTAGGTAGTTCAGCCTCGACGCTTTGAAGGAGAGAGCCGGGTGGAGTATAGTGAAATTATGTCGAGATAGCTCAGTTGGTAGAGCATTCGCCTGAAGAGCGAAGGGTCGCCGGTTCGAGCCCGGCTCTCGACACCAAGAACAAAAATCGACTGAAGGGCGAAGGGATGAGAAGCAAAGCAGTTTGCTTCTCATCCGGTCCGAATGGCTCGCCGATGTTTAGCATTGCGAGACAGGCGAGAGGCGGGTCGCCGGTCTGCCTGCCGGTCGGCAGGTTCGAGCGTGGTTGTATAAATACACAGATATCTGGATTTATGGGATGAGCTTAAAAGTCGAAAGCATCTGTTCTTCCACCTTTTTAGAAGTAGTTGAGATGGCACTTATTTCAATAGTGATTGATGGATCAACTAAAACCTTAATTATTCTGAGTGGAACTCCCGTCATTTCGTTCTGCTCCCAGCCTCTATCTATCGCCTTTTTACCATCTAAAATGATCTCTTTACCTGTGACTATATTCTCATAATCTCTATTATGTAAAATTCGTACAGCAAATTGATCAGTGGGGGAGTCAGAGTCTCCTCTCATCGCAGAAGTATACGATTCTGGGCTAAATACTTGCACGATACTACCAATATCTCCTTCTCTCAGAATCCGAACTTTCCAATCTGTTGGATACTGGAATTCTATTCCATACTGCTCACTCCTGTATGTCCTCCAATTTGTGGTCTCATCCGAGTCTAGTCTTGTCAGCAGAAAGTATCCAATAATACCAGCAACGATAACAAGTAATATGACCAACAATGTTTTTGGAGTTTTTCTCTTTCTCATGTTTATATAATTACTTTACTACCCAATCCGTACCTTTAGTTTTTGTGTCTTGTCTTTGTTGAGCTTGGGGAGGCGGATGGTGAGGAGTCCATGGCGTTCTACAGCCTCAGCTTCTTCTGGCTCTACTTCTTGTGGGAGTGCAATAGTACGCTCAAAAGAGCCCCATGAGAGTTCACGGAGGAAGTAACTCTCTTCTACAACCTGCTTTTGTTCGCTCCGCTTACCGCTGATCGTTACAGATTCACGAGTGATATTTACATCTAAATCTTCTGGCTTCACTCCAGCTACCATTGTCTGGATAATAATCTCATTTGGTGTCTGGTAAAGATCCAGAGAGAGGTCACTCATCTCCTCACCGCGCTCCCAGCCAAGGCTCGGTGAGTTGATGCGATCCTCATCTCCATCTTTTGCATCATCCAATTCATCCTCGAGAGCCATACTCCCAGTGAGTCGTTCAAAAAATGATCTTTTTCGTCTAAACATAATATGGTTGTATACGTTTTACTCGTTCAAAAAGGAGGATGACAAGCGCGGCAACAATCCAGAAGAATGAAAATGTCGCGAGTATCCCTCCGCCGCTACTCCGTATTATAAGCAAGTTGAAAATAGTGTGCAATACTGTAGCGGTGATAAGTCCAAGAGTGGTAGCGTAGGCACGCTCTGCGGTACTGCGGTAGAAAGCGAGGGCAATAATGCCACCCGCAATACCCGAGGCGATAGGGTGTAAGATGTTAGCACCTAAGAAGCGCAGATTTCCGCCGAGCAAAAACTCGTGGAGAGCGATACCATCCATACTGTGATCAATGAGAAAGAATAAGTTTTCGCATGCAGCAAAGCCGAGCGCGGCTGTCATCATATAGATCATTGAATCAACAGGTTCGTCGTAACTTTTAGTCCTCTCGGCAGTCAAGAGAGCCGCCCCATACTTTACTGTCTCCTCAATGAGCGCCCATATAAGAAATAAGCTCGCTCCACTGCTCATCCCCAGAATGTCACGGGTGTACTTTTCTAAAATAAAGGCGGGGATCGTTGCGACAGCCCCTGCAATGAAGGTTCCAATAATGATGCTTCGTGGCTCTGGTCGCGCAGCATCCTCCTTGAGCCAAAACCATAACCAAATCACCGCGGGGATGGTCCCGCCTAAGATAAAAGTTAGGATAGTTCCGAGTGAGAGAGAGGCCATGGGGCAATCATAAGGAGCGCTTCACGGTATCCTACGAGTACGCGCAGTTTGGCTGGTATGAGTTGCCAGAGTGTCTCGGTAATAAACGGCATAAAAGGGTGTAGGAGCACCAGAGAGGTACAGAGGAGAGAGAGTAGTGTAAAGCGTGTAGAGCGCTTCACCTCCTCAGTCCCTTCTTTCAGCTGTACCTTGCTCTCCTCCACCATCTTATCAGCAAATGTATGCCAGAAGTAGTGGTATAACTTTTCTCCCGCGAGATGAAAGCGGAACTCATCCAAGTCGGAGCTTACATCACGAGTGAGCGCAGAGAGTTCTTGTAAGCGAGCCTCATCCTCCTGCGTAAGTTCTGGTCTCTCATGGAGAGGAGATTCATCTATACGCTCTAGCACAAAGCGAGCAACATTCCATATTTTATTGGCGAAGTGCTTGTAGCCCCTTATCTTATCTTCAGAAAATGCTAAATCAGTCCCCGGAGTGTTGCCCACGATGAGTCCCATGCGCAGGGCGTCGGTGCCGTACTGGGTGAGGAGCTCAATGGGGTTAACCACATTGCCCTTACTCTTACTCATCTTCTGTCTCGTGGCATCGCGTACCAGTCCGTGCAAGTACACATGATTGAAGGGGGCCTTCCCAGTACGGTAGAGACCGAGCATGATCATACGCGCTACCCAAAAGAAGAGAATATCGTAGGCAGTCTCCATGACTGCCGTGGGGTAGAAGGTGTGGAAGTCTTCCCCATCCGGGTGCCCAAGCGTTGCAAATGGCCACTGCCCAGATGAAAACCAAGTGTCAAAGGTGTCTGGGTCGGGCACGAGTTCTTTACTACATCCGGGACATACGCTCTGTCCTGTATCTGCAGTGCCGTAATCACAGACGCTACAAATCTTGGCAGGGATAGGGATCCCCCATGTAATCTGACGGGAGATGTTCCAATCACGGATATCCGAGAGCCAGTTATTAAATACTTTTTCAGAGTAGTCGGGGAGTATGGTGACTTCTTTTGTCCGTACTGCCTCAAGCGCGCGAGCTGCGAGTGGCTCCATTTTTACAAACCACTGAGGGAGTATGCGTGGTTCTAAAGTCTTTGCACACTTATAGCAGGTACTCACGGCGTGTTCGTACTCCTCTGTCTTCACTAAGAGCCCCATCTCCGCAAGGTCTTTGGCAACTGCGTTCCGTGCCTCGTCAATCTTCATCCCCGCGTATTTGCCTGTTTTCTCATTCAACTTCCCATACTGATCAATCACTTCAGTCACAGGGAGTGAGTGTCGCTTACCCATCTCAAAGTCGTTTTGATCGTGGGCGGGAGTGATTTTAAGTGCCCCGGTGCCAAAGTCTGTGTCCACTGTCTCATCAGCAATCACCGGCAAGTCCATGGAGCCGATGGGAGTGGTGACTGTAATAGTGCTGCCAACAAGCGCTCTGTAGCGTGTGTCACTTGGGTGTACGGCAACTGCTACATCGCCGAAGATGGTCTCGGGGCGGACGGTGGCTACGGTAAGTGGCCCGTAGCTAATGTAATAGAGTGTATCTTTTTGTGTTTTTGATGCTGCCTCTAGATCAGAGAGTGATGTTTGGTGCTTGGTACACCAGTTGACCATCCGTTTGCCTCGGTAAACGAGCCCGTCATTAAAGAGCTTACGGAAGGTTCCGTATACAACTTCTACAATATCTGGATCTAAGGTAAATTTTTCACGAGACCAGTCACAGGAGGCGCCGAGTGCGCGTACCTCGTCCTCCATAAATTTTTTATTCTCTAAGGTAAAGGCAAGTATCTCTTTATAGAGCTCTTCTCGTGGCATACCTAAGCGCGAGCGACCCTCCTTCTCTAACTTCTTCTCATACACTACCTGTGTCTCAAAGCCTGCATGGTCAGCGCCGGGGAGCCAGAGTGCTCTGTAGCCTGCCATACGGCGGTAGCGGATCATAATATCTTGGATGGTAGTGCCCAAGGCGTGTCCCACATGGAGGTGGCCGTTGGCGTTGGGTGGCGGCATAAGGATGGTGTAGCTCTTCTCGCGCTTACCCGTGAGGTTGTCTGGATTAAAAAAACCACTAGACTCCCAGAGTCGGTAAGCGCTCTCCTCATTCTCTACGGGGTTGTACGGCTTTTTTAACCGTTCATCCATAATCCATCTATCATAACATAGTGTGTATAAATTTGAATTTGTCCTATAGGACGCATAAAAGACAAAGAATGTGAGACAAGATAAGTCTGAAGTAAAGGACAATGACCTATTGAAATAGGCAGGGAGACTTTGTCCTCTAGACAAAGAGACGATAGAGTTGACAATGGCTATCCTTAAGACAATAATAGCGGCTAGGGTAACTTCAAGCGTACTCCCTGGAGGTACTCGTCTGATTGCCTTGGTCGAATCAAGAAATAAAAGAGGGTACAATGAATATTGTTCTTTCATTATCAACAGTTAATTATTCACAGTAACAATAATTATGAATAGGAGGATTCTCTTTTCTTTGACGATGATCGCCTTCGCGGGAGCTGTTGTTGCTGGCGCAACGGGTGCTTTTTTTAGTGATACCGAGACCTCAAGCGGTAACACTTTCACCGCAGGCGCAATTGATTTGACGATTGACAGTACTGCGACCTATAACGGTAATGCATGGGCAACTTCTACATGGACGATGAAAAATCTTGTCCCTACATCAGATAAGTTTTTCAACTTCAGTGATGTAAAGCCTGGAGATAGTGGTACGAATGTTATTAGTCTTCATGTCTCAAACAATGATGCATACGCATGTTTAGACATTACTAACCTCCACAATGATGGTAATGGACTTACAGAGCCTGAAGATGAAGTGGATGCCGATGCTGACGGGGCAGGAGAAGGTGAACTCGCTCAAAACTTGGACTTCTTCGCATGGGCGGATATCGATGGGGATGGAGTCTTTGAGCCAGCGTCATCAGAAATAAAACTCTTTACACAGGCAAGTGGAATCGGACAGGCAAGTGATGTACTTAACGGTAAGACATACACTATTGCCGATTCATTAACAGTGCCGATGGCTTCAAATACCACACAATACATTGGCTTACAGTGGTGTGCTGGAGATATGACAGTTGATCTTGGAACAGGTACTACTACATGTTCAGGACTTCTTATGGGTAATGAGTCTCAGACGGACTCAGTAACAGCTGACATTTCATTTCGTGTAGAACAGTCACGGAATAACTCCAGCTTTGTTTGCGCTCCTCAGAACTAGTGATGACAAATAGCCTTCTTACTAATCCCACAGAAATGATATGAGTAAAAATAAAATATTGTTGAGCCTCGGGACACTCGCGGTGGCGGCAGTAGTCGTGATAGGAGGCACTGTAGCCTTCTACAACGACACCGAGACCTCCACGGGGAACATCTTCACCGCTGGTTCCATTGATCTCAAGGTAGATCACACTCGCCAGACCTACAACGGCGTAGACTGTCAGACCTGTGATGTAACTATCGTGAGCGATACGAGTAATATCGTAACCGCGAAGAATGGAGTTCCGATTGCTACTACATCTGCTCTTGCGGTAACGCCTACATCTGTTACCACACAGTACTGGACGGCAAGCATACCTGGGGCGACATGGATTTGGGCAACAGATCCAGTTCTTATTGAGGATGTGGTGACTGATGTTACCTACACCTTTGAGAAGTCTTTTAACTGGGTCGGTCCTATCCCTAGCGCAAGCATTGATTTCAGTGTTGCAGCCGATAACAGTTACCAAGTCTATGTGAATGGCCACTTAGTCGCGGATGATGTTAATGACAATAACTTCGCAGTAGCTGATACTATCGGTCCCTCTCTCATCACGCCATGGCTTATATCAGGAGATAATACAATCAAATTTGTAGTGAAGAATAAAGGGGTTCCTGGCGGATCAGTTTCAGGCAATCCAGCTGGTCTTCTCTATAAATTGACCATTGATGGCGATTGCAGTGACGAATACTTCCAACAGGACTTCCAGAATCAATGCAAACTCTGGCAGGAAAAGGATTTAGGAGAAGGTGATCACTTCTTTGGTTTCAACGATATTAAGCCGGCTGACTGGGGTACCAATGTCATCTCACTTCATGTGTACGACAATGATGCTTACGCCTGCTTGATCACGAGCAACAAAGATGATCAAGAGAATTCTCTCCTTGAGACAGAGGAGGAAGATGGTGATGCAGCGGGAGTAGGTAATCCTGAAGGAAAGGGTGAGCTTTCAAGCTTCATCAATGTTATCACTTGGAATGATGACGGAGATGGTAATCTTGAGGCAGGTGAAGGTGTGCTCGGTATGGGTCCTCTCGCTTCACTTAATAGCATCATGAGTATGGACTCGCTCAATCAATCGTACCTCGTTGCAACTACCACTAAGAATATTGGCCTTGCGTGGTGCGCAGGTACTATCTCGCTTGCCTCTACCACTTCGGGCGTTGCGTGCAATGGTGATGGCATGCCAAACAAAGCGCAGTCTGACTCATTCTCGGCAGACTTGACCGCGTATGCGGAGCAGGTGCGTAATAATGGCACCTTCAAGTGTGCCGATGTTCAGTTGTCTCCACAATATTAGGAAGCGGAACCAGGATAGTTTCTTTCTTCTCTGGCGCCGTCCCGTCAGCCTTGGCTGACGGGATCCGCCAGGGCATAAACCCTGAATCTCATGCTTGAGAAATTATTCACAGTTGCATATTACATATTCATCGCCGCGATTGCGGCACTGGGACTGCTTCTTGTTGTTGCACTTTTCCCTATTGAGGGGAACATCCAAATCAAAATTGTGAAGTCTGGCTCCATGGAGCCCACCATACACACGGGAAGCATTGTGGTGGTAAAGCCAGCGGAACAATATCAGAAAGGGGACATAGTCACCTTTGGCCCTGACACAAAGAAAGAGATCCCCATCACGCACCGCATTGTTGAAGTAAGGGGAGAAGACTCTGGGATGCGCTTTCTCACCAAAGGAGACGCGAATGAGGATGCAGACATGAAGGAGATTGCCTCTCGTGAAGTTATTGGTAAGGTATTCTTCTCCATACCCTACCTAGGCTATGTGATTGACTTTGCACGCAAGCCCCTCGGTTTCTTTCTTCTCATCATTGTACCCGCGTGCGTTGTGATCATTGATGAGTCTATCAATCTTTGGAAGGAGCTCCGCACAGGGAGGAGAAAAGCAGAACATAATGAGGTATAAACACTACTACAAGACACTCGCCGTGATTGTAGCCCTTGCACTCAACGCAACAGGGCTTGTAGGTGTGGGCGAGACCATCGGCTATTACCTTGACTACGAGAGCTCCAGAGATAATGTACTCCTTTCAACCTCGCTCGATATGACGATCGCAACCAGTACATGGAGTATTGCTCCACAAGAGCTTGATATGGGGAAGGGCTCTAGTACTAGTCGTACACTGACCATTGGCTCCTCGGGGAACATCAACTTTGATTACCGACTTGAATATCTTGAAGATGCAGAGGTAAGTAATCCCGCACTCTGCTCTGCGCTTGTGCTTACTGCGACAAAAAATGGCATCACAGAGTATACGGGGCCGCTCTCTTCTTTCGTGATGAGTACCAGTACCTATTCAGGAGCGGATGATGTGTGGGGATTTGAGTTGGAGGTGCCGGAGGATGCTCCTCAATCACTTGCTGATAGTGCCTGTGCATGGGATATACACGCACGAGCTTCACAACCAAACTTTGCAGGCGGTACGGCTTATCATGACGAAGAAGGATTCGAAAATCTAGTGGAGACAAAATCGTGGAATACTGTAGCTTCCACACAGGGGCTCATTGGTGCGATAGAAGATGCCCGTGTAGATGAGGAGCACGCGGTGGCGAATTATGGTAATGCGGGTACTCTTGAAGTGGAATCTAACGAAGGTAAGAATCAGCGCAGTTTCCTCAAATTCGCACTCCTACTTCCACCTGGCACTGCCGTCGCCGATGCAACACTGAACATCTTTATGACTGATGCTCCGGGATTTTCTCGCACTTATGACCTTGCGCCGGTGGTATCTCCGTGGAGTGAGACGGGCATCACCTGGGCTACGCAGCCAGGTGGATTGGCGACGAGCAGTTCTGCGACGACGGGGACGGTGAATGATCGTTGGATGCAATTTGCTGTAGGGAATGATGTCTCATCATTTGTCTCTGGATCACTCACCAATAATGGCTGGCGCTTGGGAGACAGAGAGGAGAGCACTAGTACCGCACCAAAAGCAGTATTTGAATCCAGTGAAGAAGTTCAGCCAGAGTTACGCCCTTACCTTGATGTCACCTTTACACCCCCAGTTGTATCCACAGATCATCTGGTCATCAACGAGGTATACTACGCGGTTGACCCCGGCCGTGGATCAGATACCAACAACGAGTGGGTGGAGCTCTATAACCCGACTGCCGCTGCAGTTGATGTGTACGGGTGGCAGCTTTGTGATGATGCAGGATGTGACAGTATTACTTCCCCCGCTACTATCCCTGCATACGGATTTGCTGTCGTTGCAAACAGTTCAAGTACCTGGGCACTACAGTGGCCAGAGATTGCCTCTACTTCAGCAATTACTATTGCGGTAGGAACAAAACTTGGCAGTAATGGCTTGAGTGATGTTGGAGATAGAGTAGAGCTTCGTGACGCAAGCGATCTTCTCATTGACGCAATGAGTTATGGAGACGACAACACCTATCTTTCTCTCCCGGGAGATCGGCAGGGTGACTCACTTGCGCGCATTGTAAAGGGCTATGATACTGATACGGCGAGGGACTTTATCATCAATGCGAGTCCAAATCCAGGTACTAATCCTTCATCATCGGGGCGAGAAATAATGCGCTTCACCGCAGAGGGTGTGATGGTTGCTGACGCCTTACAAGGACTCCCTGATACTCTTTTTGTGGCACTCCCCTTCGCTTCAGATGATGGAGGAGATGTCCCTGTTCAAGTAGAAGAGAGTGCGTTGGTACCCTCTGGATCTATTCCCGAAGTACCGTTAGAAGAAACTGCGACCAGTACCGCTACCTCAAGTGATGAGAGCATTATTATCATCCCCGGCCCACCGAGCGTTGATGATGAAGAGGGGACAGCAAGTAGTACTGAGCCCCTAGATCTCCCTACCGAGACCGCAACAACTACAGAGCTAAAGAATGATGAAGAACTGGAGGCAGAAGTGGGTGAAGAGAATGAAGAGGAATTACCGCAAGTGAATACCGAAGAGGAAACAACACCTCTGGTAACAGAGGAGGTACCTGCGATAATGCCGGAGAAACAAGAAGAAACAATCAATGAATAAAAAGCTTATTATCATTTATTTCTACTTTTTACTACTCACACTAGTCCCTTTTAATCGTGTGCACGCGGGGACCCATCTCCAAGTAGCGTTTGAGGCGACGCCACTTTTTTCTGAAGCAAGCTTTATGCCGGGTGACACCGTCACACGCTCTGCAACAACAACGAACCTCACCACAGAGAGTATCCCCATTGCAGTGAAGGCAGAAAATATACAAAATGCGGATGGTTTAGGAGATATGATGACCATCATCATAAAGAATGGAGCAACTACGCTCTATACGAATACACTCACCAATTTTTTAAACGAGTCACTTATCCCGCTCGGAACGCTCGGAAGTGGCGCCCAAGCTCGGTATGATTTTTCTGTTCGCTTTGCTCCAGAGACGGGGAACCCTTACCAAGAGAAGAGCGTGCAGTTTGATATCCTCATCGGTATCTCTGGAGAGGGCACCGTGGAAGAAGGATGTATCAGTAACTGTGGCAAAGGTGGTAGTAGTGGTAACGGAGGAACTAGCGGAGGTAGTTCTGGAACTACCACTTCCACCTCATTTACCGGGGGACAGGGAGGAGATGGGAATGCGCCTGATGAGCTAGGGGAAATTCTCGGCGCCTTTACTCATCGTATACTCCCCAAATCATCCGCTCCAGCAATACTTGGTGCGACTGCGAGTAATTCGGATACGACGAGAGATTCTGCACAGACGGCATCCGTCTTTTCTTCACTCTCTGAAGTGCTCGGTGCTTGGGGGACCTGTTTTGTTTATTGGCTCATCATTATTATTATCATTTGGGTACTTTGGTTTTTATACAGAACATGGAATAATAATTGGGAGCGTGAACGGATTACGAGAGAGGAATTTGTAGAAAAGCGTATTTACTTTTTCATCGCAGGATTGGTGACGGCAATTGTCATTGCATATCTCATTCCTTACCCTTGCATTATCCCGCCGCTCGCGTTTGTGCTCGCACTATTTGTCATCTGGTTTTTCATCAACCGTGCCTTCCCCAACAACAACTCACATACGACGCAGGGCACATCGCCGAGTGCGTCGTAATACACACACTGAGACGCGCGCTTTTGCGCTTGCTCTATTTGTAGTACTTACGCTCATACTTATTGCAGATACATCTCTTCCCTCTCGAACGCCTCAAACAAGTGCCGTTGCATCGGGTGAACTTGTGAAGCTCACCAACGAGTACCGTAGAGAAAGTGGAACATCGCTCCTTGTAGAAAATTCACAGCTTACAATGGCTGCGGAGGCAAAAGCGCGTGATATGGCAGAGCGCTCTTACTTCTCACATCAAACGCCAGAAGGTGAAGATCCGTGGGTCTTTCTAGATCGAGTGGGCTACGCTTACACCATTGCCGGAGAAAATCTGGCAGTCAATTTTAACAAAAGCAATGCAGTTACTACTGCATGGATGGACTCACCCACACATCGTACCAACATCCTCAACAGCAAGTTTACAGAAATTGGAGTAGGTACCGCACAAGGAATCTATAAGGGACATACTGCCACTTTTGTTGTTCAGCTTTTTGCCCAACCCGTCTCCCTTTATTAATCTCACAGCGAAAGCGTCCCGCTTGCCTCAAACGAGTGCCCGGCCTCTTCTCTGTGGAGGTATCCTGCTGCCGCGATCATTGCGGCATTATCTCCTGTGTACTCGGAACGAGGGAGGGAGAGTTGTACCCCTATTTCTGTTGCAAGTAGCTCAAGTGCGGCACGGAGTTTTTTATTTGCAATCACGCCACCACCAACGATGAGCGTCTTTGCTTGTGTCTTGGTAAGCGCTCGTCTTGTTTTTGAAATGAGTACCTCTATTACTGCTTCTTCAAACTCGTGTGCAAGTGCAGCACGGGACTGCCCATTAGTGAGCGACTCCGATCGTTCTCGTGTCGCATACAGCACCGCAGTCTTTAATCCAGAAAATGAAAAATCGTAATCATTCGAATGGATCATTGGTCGAGGGAGTGAGATCACTGTCTTCCCAATACTCGTTTCGGCGAGCTGTGATAGTGCAGGACCTCCAGGATAGGGGAGGCCGAGTATGCGAGCGACTTTATCAAAGGATTCTCCCGCAGCGTCATCGCGCGTCCTCCCCAGCACGCTGTAATTCCCCCACGCTTCAATCTGTACTAACTCGGTGTGTCCTCCGGAGACGAGGAGTCCAATCGCAGGGAATAAGATTTCTTTCTTACCCTCCTCTCCTTCTGCTGAAAGTAATGATGAGATAAGATGCCCCTCCATATGGTTGACCGAGATAAGCGGGAGCTCCCATGCACGCGAGAGCGCGCGCGCAAAATTGATGCCGGCCCAGAGTGCAGGTTGTAGTCCTGGCCCCACCGTAACTGCAATGGCGTTAATCGCTGGTTTCTTAATTTGTAAAATCGTTTCAGTGAATTGCGTTAGAAGTTCCTGCTCATGGGTAAAGATATCGGCAAACTCTTTGATTGTTTGTTCATCTTTCTTCTTTTCTTGAAGCAATCTTGCATCTGTGAGTACCTCAATGAGCACAGGCACAAGGTTTCTCTCGTGCTCTCGCTTAGCGAGTGTGGGATAGACACCGCCATACTCGCGGTGCACATCTATCTGGGAGTGAATGACTGTTTTTTGCACACAAAATGTAGGCGCACGAGATGTCCCATTTGCCGTGAGAAGTGCGATACTCGTCTCGTCACAGCTGGTCTCAATTCCCAAAATAGTCATCTATGGACTATACTATGAATATGAATATCCTGTACACCTTTATGAGCGTTATAGTCGTGAGTCTCATTTCTCTCGCGGGAGTCCTGACCCTTTCTTTTTCTGTAGAGCGTTTGCGTAAGTATCTTTTTGTCTTGGTTTCCTTTGCTGTGGGAGCACTATTTGGGGACGCTTTCCTTCATCTAATCCCGGAGGCTTTTGAGACGATGGGGGATCTCAACCTCGTCTCATTCTGGGTACTCTTGGGGATAGGACTCTTTTTTGTGTTAGAAAAATTCTTTCACTGGACGCATGAGCACGAGGCGGAGCATGAGGGCCACATCCACCCGGTGGGCTATCTCAACTTGGTCTCTGATGGGGCGCATAATTTTATTGACGGTATGGTCATTGCGCTTTCGTACCTCGTCTCTCCTATTACTGGATTTGCAACCACCGTTGCAGTGATACTGCACGAGATCCCACAGGAGATCTCTGACTTTGGTATTCTCATCCATTCCGGATTTACCACAAAAAAAGCGTTACTCTGGAACCTCATCTCCGCGTGTCTTGCTATTGCGGGAGCAGTCTTTGTATTTCTCTTGGGGGGAAATGGAACACTCCTTGAATTGCTCACTCGCTACGCGCTCCCCATCACCGCGGGCGGCTTTATCTACATTGCGGGGAGCGATCTTGTGCCGCACCTCAATGAAAACAATAAGACGACACAAGCGCTCATTCAATTTGCGGCTATTGGCATTGGTGTCTTTCTCATGGTTACGCTCACCTGGCTTGAATAGCATCGTAAGATATGCAATACTCGGTAGCGTATGTGGAAATCACGCATTCTTGCCCTTTTCGTTCTCGTCATAGGGCTTGGGATAGGATACTTTGACTATGTAAGCCAGAGCTCGACGAGTCGATGGATCTCCTTCCCCTTTAAACTAGGTTTGGATCTCTCGGGAGGGACACACCTTGTGTATGAGGGAGATACAACTAACATCTCTGATGCAGATATTTCTGATGCCATGAATTCATTGCGTGGCGTGATTGAGCGACGCGTGAACCTCTTCGGCGTCTCTGAGCCTATCGTGCAGATTGAAGGAGGTGTAAGCGGATCACACTCTCGTCTGATTGTGGAACTCCCCGGAGTGACGGATATTGATGCCGCAATCAAACTTATTGATAAAACACCAAACCTGGAGTTTAAAGTAGAACGACCTGATGGCGCAGAAAAGGATGCAATTACTGCCGCGTACCAAGAGGCGCAAAAAACAATCGAGGCAGGTGGTCAGGTAGATATTTCGCTCAACCCGCTCTTAAAAGAAGATCCACGCTATATCTCAAGTGGTTTGACCGGTCGCTACCTAAAACGAGCGCAGGTCTCATTTAGTCAGAACTCCATCACTCCTACCGTTGCAATTGAATTCAACACCGAGGGGGCAAAACTCTTTCGTCAGATTACCGAGGCAAATGTAGGGAAGACGGTCGCCATTTACTTAGACGGGGTGGCCATTTCAGAGCCAACAGTGAATGAGACAATTAAAGATGGTAAGGCAGAGATTAGTGGCAACTTCACGCCAGACTCCGCAAAGTCACTTGTGCGCGATCTCAACCTCGGTGCTCTCCCCGTGCCAATTACCCTCGTCTCGTCTCAGACGATTGGAGCGACCTTAGGTGATGATGCGGTAACAAAGGGAGTGAGCGCCGCGTTCTATGGATTTATTGCAATCGCTGCATTCCTGATTCTTTGGTACCGCTTACCTGGCGTCCTCGCAGTAATTGCGCTTACTATTTATATTGCGCTGGTACTCGCGGTATATAAATTGGTTCCAATTACGCTCACCTCGGCTGGCATTGCGGGTTTTATTCTCTCTATGGGGCTTGCGGTAGATGCCAATATACTTATTTTTGAGCGGATGAAAGAGGAACTCCGTGGCGGGAAGGAGTTATCTGATTCTCTGGAAGATGGATTTCGCCGTGCGTGGTCCTCTATCCGCGACTCAAATGTCTCTGGACTTATTACCGCAGTGATACTCTTTTGGTTTGGAGAGAGTTTGATTGAGGGTTTTGCGCTCACCTTTGCACTTGGTGTGATAATCTCTATGTTCTCAGCGATTGTGGTGACGCGAATACTCTTGCGTGCGTCTGGCGCACACCGGGCGACTAGAATAAATAAGTTCTTATTTGGTTCAGGTCTCAATTAATATGTTTATCATTAGACATCGTTCCATTTTTCTCATCATCGCGGCATTAATGGTGCTTGCATCGTGGGGCTCTATTCTCTACTACGGACTCAATCTAGGAATTGATTTTGTCGGAGGTACTATCCTTGAGTTGGAATACCCTGATGGTACGCGCCCTAGCCTTGAGAGCATCCATACAGAATTGAATGCCTTGAATCGGAGTGATGTCTTAGTCCAGCCGATTGGAGAAAGTGGCTACATCTTTCGTGCAAAGGAGATTTCTGACGCAGATCGCACCGTACTCCTTGGCACTACCGCGGTAGTGAAGCGCTTTGACTCTATTGGACCTACTATTGGTGCAGAGCTTGCCAATAAAGCACTTATTGCGATTGCGTTGGTTCTCCTCCTCATCATTGCCTACATCGCGCTCGCGTTTAGAAAGATTTCTAAACCGGTGGCCTCATGGAAGTATGGTTTGGCGGCTATTATCGCGCTTGCGCACGATATCTCTATCCCCACGGGACTCTTTGCGTATCTTGGAGCAACGCAGGGCATTGAGATTAACGCGCTCTTCTTGACCGCACTCCTTGCCATCCTCGGTCTCTCGGTCTCAGATACCATTGTGGTCTTTGATCGTGTCCGTGAGAACCTCCAGCGCCGCGCGGCAAACTCATTTGTAGATACGGTGGGACTCTCGCTCAATCAAGTGTTTGCTCGTTCTATTAACATCTCACTCACCACGCTGATTGCACTCACCTCGGTCTACTTCTTTGGTGGGGAATCTACACGCGACTTTGCTCTTGCGCTCATTGTAGGTATGACGGCAGGGACCTACTCCTCAATATTCATTGCGTCTCCCTTACTTATCCTCTTTGCAGGGGAGGGGAAGAAGGTATAATTATACGAGGAAGCCTCTAGAAGTCATGAAAGTCTTAAAAAGAATTGGATTAGTCTCTACATTTTTAACAGTATTATCGCCGATTTTTCTCGTGGGAGTCTTTCCTCATGAAGGAGGTCTTTTATTAGCAATAATAGTATCCTGTAGTTTTTTTATTATTTCCGCAATCTGTTTCTCTGTGTATTGGGTGGAAATGCGTGTTAAAAAATAGGGGCTAGCACGATTAACCATCGTTAGGATCCTTTGTTATTGACAAAATTAGTTAAAAATGCTATTATTAATATTAGCTATATAACCTAAGCAGAGCTTGGGTAGTAAGGGTCTTTGTGAAAGGGGAATAAAATGTCGGATAAAATGGTTGAGGCAATCTGCATTGGCACATGCGCCTTTGCCCTCATTTTTGCTATCGCTGTCGGATCAGTATGCCGGATTATCGCGGAGGGTGGAAACCTGCCAGACTTCTGGCTAGGGATCGGTCTGCTTGGTGGGTTACCGGGTCTCCTTTGCGGAATTCTCATCGGGATCGGATGGTATCGCCACTCATGGTGACTGTTGTATTCTTGACAGCCACTGTGGTCCTCTGCTAAGGTGGCCGACGGATTACTGTTCTGCGGGAGCTGTAGCTCAATAGCGGAGCACTTCACTCTAAACAGAGATGTTGCAGATTTAAGCTCTGTCTGTCCCATCACCTCTCATTCATGGGAGGTTTTTTCCTTGCTTGACTCTCCAAGAAGCATCTGTATAATGCGTAGGCGTACTTTGACAATAGGAGCCAAAAAAAGAAACACTAAATATCCAAGATCCAAAAAAAGGAGGGGCGAGGGGGAAGTGCATTCTCTCTTGTTCCATTCTCTATATATTATTGAGAGTTTGATCTTAGCTCAGGATGAACGCTGGCGGCGTGGATAAGGCATGCAAGTCGAGTGGGTTTAGACCCACGGCAAACGAGGTAGTAACACGTAGGAACGTACCCCCGAGTCGGGCATAACCAGCCGAAAGGTTGGATAATTCCCGATAGTCTCGCGAGAGTAAAGATTTATCGCTTGGGGAGCGGCCTGCGCAGTATCAGCTAGTTGGTAAGGTAATGGCTTACCAAGGCTATGACGCTTAGGGGAGGTGAGAGCCTGGCCCCCACCGATGGGACTGAGACACGGCCCATACACCTACGGGTGGCCGCAGTCGAGAATCTTCCGCAATGGACGAAAGTCTGACGGAGCGACGCCGCGTGGTGGATGAAGTCCTTCGGGGCGTAAACACCTTTTATGAGGGAGGAAGTTATTGACGTTACCTCATGAATAAGGACCTGCTAAACTCGTGCCAGCAGCAGCGGTAATACGAGTGGTCCAAGCGTTATCCGGAATCACTGGGCGTAAAGGGTGTGTAGGCGGCATCGTTAGTCTCTTGTTAAAGCTCCCGGCTTAACCGGGAAGAGGCGAGAGAAACGGCGACGCTCGAGGGCGCGAGAGGCATACGGAACTATAGGAGTAGGGGTGAAATCCGTTGATACCTATGGGAACACCACATGCGAAGGCAGTACGCTGGCGCGCACCTGACGCTGAAACACGAAAGCGTGGGTAGCGAACGGGATTAGATACCCCGGTAGTCCACGCCCTAAACGATCTTCACTAGCTTTTCGGAGTATCGACCCTCTGAGAGGCGAAGCTAACGCGTTAAGTGAAGCGCCTGGGAAGTACGAGCGCAAGCTTAAAACTCAAAAGAATAGACGGGGACTCGCACAAGCGGTGGATCATGCGGTTTAATTCGATGCTAAACGAAGAACCTCACCAGGGCTAGAAATCCAAACGAAGATTTGCCGAAAGGTAGATCGTCTCACAAGGACGGTTGGACAGGTGTTGCATGGCTGTCGTCAGTTCGTGGTTTGAATTGTTCCCTTAAGTGGGGTAACGAACGCAACCCTTGCCGTGTGTTACAAGTGTCACGCGGGACTGTCCGCTCTTAGCGGAAGGAAGCGAGGATGACGCCAAGTCAGCATGACCCTTGATGTCCTGGGCTACACGCATGATACAATGGCTGCAACAGAAGGCTGCGACGGCGAAAGCCCGAGCTAATCCTCAAATGCAGCCCCAGTTCGGATTGAGGTCTGAAACTCGACCTCATGAAGTCGGAATCGCTAGTAATCGCAGGTCAGCTATACTGCGGTGAATACGTTCTCGAGTCTTGTACTCACTGCCCGTCAAGTCAAGGGAGCCGGGAGTACCCGAAGTTCCATATTCGTGGACCTACGGTAAGCTCGGTAACAGGGATTAAGTCGTAACAAGGCACGGCTAGCGGAAGCTGGTCGTGGAATTCTTCCGAAGGAAAAGATCTTTTTCACCTCGTGTGAATCTGATTTACTGGTTGATGTTCTATACCTCAATTGAGTATAGAACCGAGTGATGGCCCTAGTACTCTACAATAACAGTGGGCTGTAGACACTCGCCCTACGAGAGACGAGTTAGAGAATGGAGCAGGAGAGAGTGTTCTCTTTTATCCAAAGTTTTTTATTGTGCCCACCAACGGTTCTTCCTAGAGCCGAGAGACCCATTACCCTTGGCTCTCGCGCCTAGCACTAAGAGCCTTTCCTGTGCGAGTGGTAGGAATCGGACCTACGACCTCTGTCTTATCAGGACAGCGTTCTACCACTGAACTACACTCGCGTGTTCGCGAAAACTATAGCAGAAAAATCTTGCGTGGACAAACCTCTCAAGTTATAAACAATTTTACTCTTACGCGATTGTCGTAGAGGATGAGTTTGTTACAATACACACGCGATGGAAACAATTACATCACACAGTTACGATCGCGAGAGGAGCTGGGGCATTCTCACGAGTATAGATCTCCATGGATGCAACGGCGATACTATCCGGAGTGCTGAAAAGATACGACAGTACACGGAGGATCTCTGTGACCTTATTAAGGTGACACGCTTTGGTGAGCCAACCATTGTGCACTTTGGTGAAAAAGAGGAGATTGCAGGCTACTCTCTCGTACAGTTGATTGAGACTTCACTCGTGTCCGGGCATTTCGCCAACGCGACTAATGCAGCGTACATTGATGTCTTCTCCTGTGCTTACTACGATCCGCAGGTGGTTGTTGACTTTTCTAAGAAATTTTTTGAAGCAAAAGACGCTACAGCTCGCGCAATACTACGAAGATAATTCATATAAAAAACCGAAGTTAAACTTCAGCAATGACGGGAGTTTAACTTCGGTTTTTTGTACTATACTGCAGGGGCTACTGGCGCCTCGGGGGCAGCAGGTGCCTCTGGTGCGGCTGGCGCACAAGTGCACTTAACTTCTGACTCGTTGCAGGCGGCACACTTAGGTGCACAGTGATCTGCTCCACAAGCGTGAGCGGCATCGTGCTCAAGGCTTTCCTCATTGCATATATCACACTTGTATCCCGCAGCTGCTCCGCCACATGTCTTACAATTCATTTATGATATTTCTTAAAACCAGTAATAGACGACCTCTCATCAAGGAGTATAACATAACATTGATCGTAATACCACTTGCGGTGTACACTTCCTCTAATGCCGAAGTGGTGGAATTGGTAGACACGCAGCGTTCAGAGCGCTGTGGGAGTAATCCCGTGGAGGTTCAAGTCCTCTCTTCGGCACCAATACAGAACTAAGATGTCCTGCGAGTCTGCTTTGGTCACTACCAATGTCCCAGAGATGAAGAGGGGGATAGATTAGTGCCACTGATTGGCTATGCTGGGCGCGATGAGAGAGGTCGCCAAGTTATGGGCGACTTCTGCATCAATCTCTCTCTAGCACTCACCACTGCTCGGAGTCTCACTCCTAACAGGGTTTTTGTTTTTCCACTCGTGTTACACTTAAGTATATGCATGAGCGAGGATTTACTGTTCTTCCTGTTGTCACAGTAGTCGGTGTGGTACTCCTTGGTATTGCAGGATACTTTGCGGTGACGACCCTCTCTCTTACTCCAGAGGAAACTCGCCCTACGCAGACATTAGCGACCAGTACTGTTGTATTAGAGACTTCAGTGAGAGGTACCATCAATCCACATGATTCAGAGAGTGTACTTTTTACTGTGGGTAGAGCCCCATCTGTCCGCTTTACTATTGATACCCCCAGTGCTGGTGTGGTGGTGAAAGTCACCGATCCGAAGGGCACTACCTACACCACAACAGTATACACAGGAAATGCTGATACTAGAGAAGGGGAGCGCTATACGGTTGAGAAAAAAACTGACGGAAGTTACCAAGTCACCATCACTGCTCCGGGAGTAAGTACTGTTGGTGACTATCGCGTGACAGTAGAGAACCCTAGCACGAGTTCTCCAGCTCCATACTCCATTGATGTACACGACGCGCCGGTTGTGGTGACGAGTACCCAGAGCCCATCCGTCGAGGGTGCAACAGAAGGAGTCTCTATCGCTATCACTGTAGGTGAGACTGTCTCCATTCAAGGCTTTGTAGCAATTACAGGCGCGCATGTGTCTGCAAACATTGTGACACCGGGTGGAGAGAGGACATCACTGGTGCTGGTTGAAGATCAGCTAAGCCCAGGCACATACGATGGTGTATACTCTGGGGCAAGTGAGAGTGGTTCTTATCTTGTAGAGTATGTGATCCAAGGAGAGAACACTGCGGGTGAAGGATTTTATAAGACGGCCTACGATCAATTCGTAGTCACGGGAAATACCAACACTAATAACCTGCAGGTAACCAAAAAATTTGATATTAATCGGAGCAGTGAAATCCAACTTATCGGCTACTAGAATCAGAGTCTATTCTCCGGTATACTACTCCTTATGCCTATCCGATCGTGGAAAAACTGGATACTCTTTGCGACAGGACTCATCACCTTGGTGGTACCTTACGCCGGCATCCCGCGGGGAATTAAGGATTTCTTTTTTGTCATTTGTGGCCTCACGGTACTTGCAATTGCAGTCAATCTCCTCTGGCCATACGAGCCATCCCGGCACAATGTACACGGACATAGCAAAACTTCCGCCAGACGCCGCTCTACGCATAGATCTCGTGAGCTTGCTCAAGGAGAGATCGTTCCTGACATTGTAAACCCGATAGAAACACCAAATGAAGAGGCGCCTCAGTGAACCGCTGGTCCAGTACTTGATTTTTCTTGGAGGGCTTGCGCTCTTTGCAATTCTCTTTTTTGTTGCGCCGTGGATGGATAAGACGCTCGTCTACTCGGCTAATGATGGTCTTGCCATTGCGAGTAGTAGTCCTGTTGTCCCGCCTCCACCACCAAAGCCAAAACACATAGAGACACCAAAATCTCTGAAGGCAATCTATATGTCCAGCTGGGTAGCTGGGACGCCTTCAGTGCGTGATGGACTGATCAGACTTGCAGAAGAGACAGAGATTAATGCCATCGTGATTGATGTGAAGGATTACACGGGGCACATCTCTTTTGCTGTTAATAATCCGGAACTCGCTCGCTATGGATCAGCTGATCCATCGCGCATCAAAGATATTGATGCGCTTATTGCTGAGCTGCATGATAAAAATATTTATGCAATAGCTCGTGTGGCCGTCTTTCAAGACAACTTTCTCGCGCGCAAGCGCCCTGACCTCGCGGTGAAGCGCGCCTCTACTGGTAGCATTTGGTCAGATAATAAAGGAATTGCATGGCTGGATACTGCATCGCCAGAGGTGTGGAAGTATAGTCTCTTGGTTGCGCAAGAGGCGGCAGATCGCGGCTTTGATGAGATTAACTTTGATTACATTCGCTTCCCCTCCGACGGGCCGGTCTCTGACGCGAGCTATCCACATTATCGCCCCAGTGAAGAGACAAAGGCGGATGCAGTGCGCCGCTACTACGCATACATTGCAAAGCATAAAGAGAAACTCGGAGTGCCCGTCTCGGGGGATCTCTTTGGTATGGTGCTCACTGAGACTTCTGATTTGAACATTGGGCAGATTTTAGAAAATGGCTTGGAATATTTTGATTATGTAGCACCTATGATCTATCCATCACACTATCCGAATGGCTTTAATGGGTGGAAGAAGCCAGCTACGGTACCTTACGAACTTGTTAAGTTTGTGTCGGATGCAGGATTCGCGCGCGCGGTTGCGGCAAGTACTACACCAGATAAGATACGGCCGTGGTTACAAGACTTTGATATTGGCGCTGACTACACGGCGGACATGGTGCGTGCGCAGATACGAGCAACCTATGATGCCGGTCTTGACTCGTGGATGCTCTGGGCTCCATCTAACAAGTACACTCGTGGTGCTTTATTGGACGAGTAATCATGATTAAATCTTTCATCCGTTCAACCTACGAGGTTGAACGAGTATAAAGTAGTTGAATAGTTAGTCAGTGCCATCCATTCACGATCGTAAGTAGATTGTGTCATCGACTTGACTTTTTATATATATTTGTAATCCTAGCAGATGGTAAATAGTCCATTGAAAAAGTTTATCCATCGTGGCGGATGGATCTGGTCTCAGACTGTAAGTACTATCCTAACGGAGTAATAATCAGAAATAAGGAGACTTGTCATGAACACCACAATAACGAGCGGACAGATGTCGCAGTTCCTCACTCTGTTGGAGCAAAAGGAGATGACGCCAGAACGCTTTCAGAGACTGCTGTCAAACGGTATTCTCGCGGATGTATGTGATGCAAAGGCAAATCTCGATTGCCGTCTCGCGGTACAGAGAGGATTAAAACACATTATTGATATGGATGCCGATCCATTCATCCCCGACGGCTGGAGTATGGAAGAGCACCTGAGGGGAGGAATGTTTACTTGGGATTTAAGTGAGGTTTCTCTCTATCTCTCTACTCTATTACTAGAGAGGAAGTTCATCGGAGGCAGTGAGCTCTATGAAGAGCTCAAAGACAAACCAGTTCTCAATGCAAATGTTCTAGATTACCTTCTTTCTCATCCAGAACTTATCCCCGAAGAATGGAAAGGTAAGTACATATTCTTTTGGGGCACCTTCTACCGTAACTCGTCCGGCTTTCTGTCTGTCCGCTGTCTCTATTGGTTCAGCAACATGTGGCTATGGAGTTTCAGCTCGCTTGATGACTACTGGAGTTCCGATCACTCTATTCTTATCCCTGCAAGTTGATGTCAGAGACTGAGATCCTTAGTCCACTCAATCCTTATCCATCAGTACTTAGCTCTTTCCGTCTCACACAGAAATGCGTGGGACTTTTTCTTTGAGCGCGCGCGGAGTGCTATACTATAATTGTAATGCCCGATATCCTTAAGCCCGGAATGGTGTATATCGCTGAGACCGACTTTCGCGGTGCGCGTACGCGCTTTGGTATCAAAAATCACGATCGTGCTAAACATGTGTATGTAGTTGGGAAGACGGGTATGGGCAAATCTACCCTCCTCGAGAATATGGCCATACAAGATATGGTCAATGGCGAGGGAATGGGATTCATTGATCCACACGGTGGCACAGCGGAGAAACTTCTTGATTACATCCCCGAAGAGCGGATGAAGGATGTTATCTACTTCGCTCCACATGATCTTGATTTCCCCATCTCTTTTAATGTAATGGAGGATGTGGGTAAAGATCAGCGCTACCTCGTAGCCAATGGTCTCATGTCATCGTTTAAAAAGATCTGGCCTGATGTGTGGAGCGCACGCATGGAGTACATTCTAAACAATACCCTCCTCGCTCTCCTTGAGTACCCTGACTCTACACTCCTCGGAGTCAACCGAATGCTCTCTGATAAACACTACCGTACTAAGGTAGTTGAGAATCTCTCTGATCCATCGGTTAAAGCGTTCTGGTTAGATGAATTTGCAAAGTATAACGAGCGCTATATGCAGGAGGCAGGGGATGCGATCAAAAATAAAATTGGTCAATTTACCAGTAATCCGCTCATCAGAAATATTATCGGCCAGCCCAAGTCTAGTTTTGATATTCGTGAGGTGATGGATGGGAAGAAGATCCTCATCGTCAACCTCTCCAAAGGGCGCGTGGGTGAGCAGAACGCCTTCCTCTTGGGCGGTATGCTTATTACCAAAATCTACCTTGCTGCCATGAGTCGTGCCAGTGCCTCCGAGTACGCGCTTAAGGCTCTGCCATCCTTCTTTCTCTATGTGGACGAGTTCCAATCTTTCGTCAACGACTCCTTTGCTGATATTCTTGCCGAGGCACGCAAGTACAAACTTAATCTTACCATCGCGCATCAGTACATTGACCAGATGCCCGAGACGGTGCAGAGTGCAGTGTTTGGTAATGTGGGCACGACCATCGCTTTTCGCGTGGGCCCCTTTGATGCCGAGAAATTAAAAAAAATATTTACACCAAAGTTTCTTGAGGAGGATTTAGTGAACTTAGGTTTTGCGCAAATCTATCTCACTCTGATGATAGACGGCGTTGGCTC
This sequence comes from uncultured Candidatus Saccharibacteria bacterium, assembly GCA_964401135.1. Classification (GTDB taxonomy): domain Bacteria; phylum Patescibacteriota; class Minisyncoccia; order Phycocordibacterales; family UBA9988; genus UBA9988. Next base: position 105,733 of record CAYNXC010000001.1, on the reverse strand, counting down.
TCCTCCCTTCTCCGCACAGACGCTCCCGCCAATAGAGAACGCGATGCAAGAATTGCGCGCAGGACTGAAAGAGCGAATCGTTGAAGCTTCCCGCCAAGGATATGCGCGCCTGCGCGAGGAGGTGGAGCATGCGATTGGCGAGTGGCACGCGACCGCGCTCTCATCTATTGAGAAGGCAAATAAAGAGGATAGAAAGTTTGCAGAACATTCGCGAGAGGAGGATCCCCCAAGGCCTCGTGTACAGCAATCTCGTCCTACTATTCCGCCACGAGCGGAACTCATCCGTGAAGCGGTAAGAGATCGCAAGGGCAGTGTCTCGTTAGAGGCCTTGGTAGCAGAGAGGCACGGCGTCTCAGCAAAAGCGACGCCGAAGGGGAGAGAGGACCTGAAGTCCTTCTTGCAGAATGTTACCAAGTCAGTCCCTAAACAGCAGAGATCGGGCTTCGAAGGTAGCAGAAGTCCGACTTCCGACTCTAGAGAGGTCCCAGAAGCGGAGCTTAAACAAATGCTTGAGGTGCCTCGAGAAAACGGGTAGAGTGCTCTCTATATGGAAGACACCCGACAGATACTCGTCTATACTACTGCATATTTGCCGCATATCGGAGGGGCTGAGCTAGCGCTTAAAGAGATTAGCGACCGTTTTCCCGAGACATTCCACACGACCATCATCACCGCACGCCTCTCTGCTACGCTCCCACGACGAGAGCATATCGGACGAGCGGATGTGATTCGTGTGGGTATAGGCATCCCTTTCTTTGATAAACTACTCCTTTCTTTTTTTGGGAAGTGGATTGGAGAACGGGCTCTTGAGAAAAGAGAGGCCGATTGTGTTTGGGCGATCATGGCAAGTTACGGAGGTCTTGCCGCACTCGCATACAAGCGGGCACATCCACAGGTACCCTTTCTTCTCACCTTACAAGAAGGGGATTCTCTAGAACATATCCACCGTCGCGCGCAAGTCTTAGGTACACGCTTCACAGAGATCTTTAAACGGGCCGATTCCATACAGGTGATCTCGCAGTATCTAGGAATTTGGGCGCGCGAGATGGGCGCGCGCGTAGAGCCGGTAGTGATTCCAAATGGAGTGGATATAGAGAGTTTTCCGATTCCGAAGTCGGACTTCGGAAGTGGCCGAAGTCCGACTTCGGATGGTGCTACGCTCATCACAACATCACGCTTAGTGAAAAAAAATGCAGTGGACGATATTATACGAGCACTTGCACACCTCCCTGAACAGGTGAAGCTCACAGTGGTGGGGGATGGGGTAGAGCGAAAAAATTTAGAGCTATTGGCAAAAAATCTTGGCGTGGGTGCCCGAGTGTCTTTTCTCGGCACTCAAGCTCCTGAGATGATACCTGACTTGCTTGCCCAAGCAGATATCTTTATTCGCCCCTCTCTCTCTGAAGGCCTCGGCAATTCTTTTTTAGAGGCATTTGCTGTGGGTCTCCCCGTCATCGGGACACCGGTTGGTGGTATACCCGACTTCCTCACTGATGGAGAGACCGGGTGGTTTGCAGAGGTGCGGAATCCAGAATCTATAGCCGCCTGTGTGCGCTATATCATTGATCCAACCCATCGCGAGCATGTAGAGAGCGTCATCAGAAAAGCTCGCTTACTTGTGGAAAGAGAGTATTCATGGGAAAGTATAGCGAAAAGGGTATTGAATAGAATGTATGGCAACAAGTAATCAATCAATCTATGAGTCCCATAATCTCAGCGCCCGTGGGGATGACTTTAGTATTTTGAAAGAAGAACGAGGCGCGCTCTTTTCCCGCATAATTGGTACCGGCAAAAGAGTTCTTGATCTCGGCTGTCGCGATGGAGCGCTGACCCAATATTTTGTTTCTGGAAATGATGTCACTGGTGTTGATATTGACGCGATCGCTCTCGAGAAAGCGGCTGCACGTGGCATACGGACGATTCATATGGATTTGCACGGCGCATGGAAAGAACTACACGGCCAGACGTATGACTCAATTGTACTTGCAGAAACACTGGAACATCTCTATTATCCGCATCGTGCGCTTGCTAAGATTATTCCTCTTCTTAAGACGGAAGGTGTATTGATCGGTTCTGTTCCAAACGCTTTCCATTTAAAGAACAGGATCCGGCTGTTTTTTGGAAATAAAAAAGACTCCACACTGGAAGATCCGACCCACATCAATCATTTTTCTTACCGTGAACTAACAGGTCTCTTGAAAGATCATTTTGGTGAGGTTCGTATCACTCCCTTGGGGACCTACGCTCAATGGGATGCGTTTTTTCCCGGGATGTTCTCGTTTGATCTCGTGTTTGTCTGTGGTCGCGTATGAGATCTCTTTTACCTAGAACCGCTATGACGCATACGCGAAAAGACATTTTACTTGCTGCTCCACTTTACCCACCTGACATCGGCGGCCCTGCGACATATACGGTCATGCTTGAGCGCTTTTTGCCTCCCTGCGGATTTGACTTATGTACAGTCTCTTTTTCACGATTCCGTCATCTACCAAGAGGACTGCGGCATCTTCGGTACGGCGCAGAGCTTTTTGCAAGAGCATTGTCTCGTAAGACGATTTTTGCGCTCGATCCCATTTCTGTAGGTATTCCGTCCGCGATAACAGCGATAGTATTGAGAAAAAAATTTATCTTAAAGGTTGTCGGCGATTACGCGTGGGAGCAGGGAGTGCAGGCGGGTATGATCAGGGAAACTCTGGATGAATATCTTCGCACCCCGTTTTCGCCTTCTTACGGATGGCGCGCTCGCATACTTGCGCGTCTTGAGAGGGCGGTTGCCCTCTCTGCCGATTCCGTCATAGTCCCCAGTGAATATTTGAAAGGAGTCATCTCTCGTTGGGGAGTTTCGCCGGAACGTATCGTCGTAATTAGAAATGTCGCTTTGATCGCCAGTAATACTGGAGGCAACCCTCATAACGATAATGGACAAAAACGCGGCAAGACCCCGGCGTATATCATTACAGCAGGCAGGTTGGTCCCGTGGAAGCGATTTGATTTGATCATACGCACTCTGCCTGATTTACTCAAAAAATTTCCCGATATTTTACTGATCATTGTAGGTGACGGGCCGGACGCTTTGCGTTTGAATACTCTAGCTAATTCCTTGGGAGTCGCATCGCGAGTTCAGTTCCTCGGGAGACTCCCTTCTCAAGAGCTCCATCGCCACATGCGCGAATCAAGGGCACTTGTTCTTATGAGTACGTACGAAGGTCTCTCGCACTTACTCATTGAAGCACTTGCTCTCGGCGTCCCCGTCATCGCCTCGGATTCCGGTGGCAACAGAGAAGTGCTTGAAGGCGGGCGTTGCGGATTTTTAGTTCCTTCGGAAGATACAGATGCGCTCCTAGCCGCCATGGAAACCGCTCTTGCCGACAAAACAAGAACACAGGAATATGTTGTGTCGGGTTTGCGGTCGGCGCAGCAATATACTCCCTCCGCTCACATCTCTCGTTTATGTGAATATTTATGAATACGAATCCTTCCGTACTGATGATCTCTGGTGATGGTTCCGCCCTTGACCCAACAAGTTCTCTCTCTCATCGTCTATTTCAGTACGCACGACTCTGTGAAAGACTTTCAGTACTTATCTTTTCTCGCGCGGTGACAGGAGATCGTCGAGAAGGAAATTTGACTGTGCAGAGTATTAGCCCAACTCTATCTCTCTCTGGTCTCTATCTGGCTATTGCGATGGGAGAGAAAATAGAGAAGCCGGATATCGTTACTGCTCAAGATCCTTTTTTCTTGGGTCTTATAGGTCTCCACTTTTCTCGTCGTTACTGTGTACCACTACAGATACAGATTCATACTGATTTGTTTAGTAGAGAATTTCCCCGTTTCAGTATTGGAAATCGTATTCGTTCTTATCTTGCATGGATACTTATCCCTCATGCAGTAGGAGTGCGTGTTGTGTCAGAGAAGATAAAAAGAGATCTCATTGAGCGAAAGCTCATAGAGCCATCTCGTATAACTGTTTCTCCCATTCTTTTTGCCACTACTTTTACACCGCAAGAGCACCAAGAGGAAACAGGGCTTCACATTGTGACTGTTTCTCGCCTTACCCCTGAGAAAGATATCTCGCTTGCACTCCATGCCTTCACGCTTGTTCATGCACAGAGACCTGATGCGACATTTACTATTGTTGGAGACGGACCTCTCCGCCAGAGTCTTGAAGATGAGGCAAGACGGCTGGGCATATCTGATTTTGTATTTTTTGAAGGGCATAAAGCCGATGTAACTCCTTACTATAAGGATGCTACAGTGTATCTCAGCTGTTCACATTATGAGGGGTATGGACTTTCTCTTGTTGAAGCAGCTTTGTGTGGGCTCCCAATTGTCTCTACTGATGTCGGTATTGCTCGCGAGCTAAGTCCTTCTACTATTGTCTCGTGGGATGCTCAAAAAATAGCGGACATGCTTCTTCTCCCTAGACTCCCTCTACCGCACACCCCCCAGCCCCACTGTGTGGGAGTTGAAGCATATTCACACGCTATCGTTGAGGATTGGAAAAAGATCTCTCAATCACATTATTATGAGCGAAAGGGTAAAAAAGTATGGTTTGCCATTAAATATATAATCTCTGGAGGCTCGGCGACTGTTGTCAATCTTAGCTTTTTGTATATCTTTACCGATTTCTTTAACATCTGGTATGTGTACTCTGCTGCACTCGCCTATCCCACCGCCTTTGTAGTGAGCTTTACACTGCAAAAATTTTGGACATTCAAGAATGGGGCTCTCTCGCATATCAAATCCCAATTTGCACTCTATGTGGCGCTTGGTACCTTCAATATGTTTCTTAACTCTTACCTTATCTACCTAGTTGTCGAGTCCACCGGTCTTCATTATCTCGCGGCGCAACTCTGTGTGGGTGTCTTTCTAGCGCTTTGGTCACTGACGTTTTACCGTATCCTCTTCAAAAACAAATGAAGCTTTTATTTATCACACAGGTATGGGATGAGGGGGACAGTATTTTAGGCTTTGTTCCATCATGGGTGAAGGCCCTCTCTTCACACTGCAAGACAGTTTCAATTATCTGTATGAAGCAGGGGGATGGTAGCACTTCTTTCCCTGTGTATTCTCTTGGGAAGGAGAGGGGAGCCTCTCGTTTGCAAAAGATATATACTTTCTTAGCGCTCACCTTTCATCTGCGGCACGAGTACGACACTATATTTGTACATATGAACCCAGAGTACATTGTGCTCGCTGGGCTGTGGTGGAGACTAATGGGGAAGCGAGTCATTCTCTGGTATGCACATGGAACAGTTACCTGGAAGCTCCGCCTCGCAGTGCTGTTTACTGATCGTATTCTCACCTCAACACCGGAGGGGTGTCGGATCCGTTCTCCCAGGCTCCGTGTTGTTGGACAAGCGATAGACACAGATCTCTTTTCTCCCCAAGAGAACACTGGAGGCGTCTCTCCTCTCCGCCTCGTTGTCGTCGGCCGTATCAGTACCTCAAAAGGTCAACTCCTTGCACTCCAGGCGCTTGCACAATTACAAAGAGAGGGAATCCCCATCACACTTACCTGCATTGGAGAACCAGTCTATCCGCACGATCACGAGTATCTGGCTGAGTGTGAAAAACTTACGCGCGAGCAAAAGCTAGGGTCTATGGTCTCATTCCTTGGCCCCAAAAAAAGAACAGAGCTTGCAACAATCCTTCCCACTATGACTCTCTGCATCAATATGAGCACGACGGGAAGTCTAGATAAGGCAGGACTTGAGGCTCTCTCTGCTGGGGTGCCGGTCATTACAGCAAATGAGGCATTTCGATCTGTCATTGGGGGACTCTCTCCCGAGCTGATGTTGAGGCGTCAGGCATCAGAAGATCTTATGCGCGCGTTACGATGGCATCTCGCGCTCCCAACAGCCCAGCGGCAAGAGCTCCGAGATTCATTACGCCAAGAAGTGGTAAGGCATCACAGCCTACACACCTTTGCCGATAGAATTTTTGCGACGCTATGAATACATCTAAAAAGCGATTTCACATTGAACTTGTGGCGCTTGCGATATTCTTTTTACTCATCCGTCTTCCTGGGCTTACTCTCCCGTATCACCAAGATGAATGGAAAACAGCACACGCAGTAGAGACGAGAAGTACCGCAATCGCGCATCCTCCGCTTACACAGCTCTCATACTCTGTAGCAGAAAAAGCTGTTGGCGTAGATAACTTGCGCATCCTCCCTCTCATCTTTTCGTCCCTGTCCCTTTTTCTACTTGCATACATAGTTCGACACTATGTCGGAAATAAGGCCGCTCTTTTTGCTGTGTTTCTATACAGCATTTCTTTTTATAGCGTGCTAGCTTCGCACATGATTGATACTGACGGAGCACTGCTCCCATTCTTTTTCCTTCTCTCTCTTGTGTGTTACGAGCGATGGAGACAAGCTGAAGGGGAGCGTCGTTGGTACTGGCTTATTGGATTCGGCGCATCCTTACTTGCTGGCTGTATGGTGAAGTTGAGTTTTGTCATTGTTCTCGGCGCCTTTCTCTGTGAGTATGTGCTGACGGTACGCTCTCAGTTTAGACGACAAGAGTTACTGAAGATCATCTTTGTGACCATCTCTTTCGCTGTATCGTTTCTTCTGATACTGTTTGTCGCTCCGCTTTTATTTCCCGCATTCTCTCTTGGGGCTATGCTTGCGCATGCACTCTCATATATTCATCTTTCAGGACGAAATACTACACAAGTCATTGTACAAGCGATTAAAGCTCTGGAGTATCTCTCCCCGTTATTACTGATCCCATTACTCCTTGGGACACGGGCGCAGTTCCGTGTACTTCGTATCTTCCTTATCTACCTGATCCTTGGAGCCTTGTTCTACTTTGTGCTTTTTGATTTTTCTCGTGGCGCACTTGATAAGTATCTCATGTTCAGCATCATCCCACTTGCCGCGATCTCAGGATCGATACTAGCATCACTAACTCCTCTATCTAGAAATATTAAAAGTACCTTACTTGCTGGCACGCTCTTCTCTCTCGCGGTCTTCGCACTGAATTTTTTTCATCAGACCGTACTCCCGCTCTATCCAAAGCAAGAATGGTTCGCGCGAGTCTTCCATGGGGATTGGGATATGCTCATACCTTTCACTGGCGGTTCTGGTCCAATCGGTTTTTATGTCTCGTTCCTCTTCATTGCGGTGGTATTTTTACTCTCTTTATTCCTCGCACTTACTGCCCGTCTCCGTATTTTTTCTGTTTCTTCAGTAGTGATCATCCTCCTCATATTAGGGGTAGCCTACAATGCTGTATTTATTGAAGAGTATCAATGGGGGAACATTAACGGGAGTCCTGCTCGAGTACTTCGGCAAACACTTTTGGTGGTACAGTCTCGTTCAGACATCTCTTCAGTAATTACCTATAACGATACCGGTGCGCATGAGTTGTCCCGTATGGGGAAATATGCAAATCGTTTCTACGCTGTACCAGAGTATGAATCTGTACATAAAACACGCTTTTCTGAATTCGATGGGCACTTTCTCATTGTAGATATCCCTCGTATCTATGGAGGGAGCTATTATGAATCTTTTTTCCGTTCTTGCACGGTAGTATTCCGCACTCAGTCTGGGCATATTATGGGGACAGTGTATGACTGCCCTAAGCGATCTTCCTAAAAAAGAGTATGGACGCAGTAGCCGATACGAGATGAAATCCTAATGTCCCAAAGATTAATCCCCAGATGCCATAACTCGGGATTAAGACAATAAAAAGTAGTATCTTTATTCCTGGACCAATAAGGCTTAGGTAATATTTTTCACGAATTCGTGCGTGCGCAATAAATACATTACTCACGAGCATGATCGGGAGGGAAATGAGTAATGTAAGAGCAAGTACTTGGGAGTATGCGACTGATTCAAGATATTGTGGAAAGGCAATTGAGTATAAGAACGGAGCACAGAGGATGTAGAGCGTCACTACACTCGCGACAACTAAGAATATTCGAAATGTTTTTCCGTAAATTGTCTTGCGTATCTCTCCGATATCACGCTCTGCAATTTTTGGAAAGACGAGCGCATCTAATTTCCCCATGACCGCTTCCATATTACTGACAGGAGACATCGCAAATGTATATACAGCAAGCTGTGCAGCTCCTAAGTAATGCCACAGTAGGAATTTATCTATATTTTGTGCCACAACACCGAATATGCTCATCACACTCAAATGTTTTCCATACGATATAAGCCCTGCATCGACTGGACTCGCTGACGGTATGCGCCGAGTGGTGAGAAATAGGAAAAATCCTTTCAGTATTGTGTATGGTATAAAGTAACTCAAGAGAATGAGTGTTAAGTTTTTTGTGAGAAAGAGTGTTCCAATGACCGTGGATGTGGGGATGATGATTGCGATAGAACTGTAGAGTGAAAAATCTTTAAAAAGTTTTTTACCACGGAGAAAGTATGAGTATACTTCGCAAGAGTAGAACAAGGGGGCAAATAGAGCAATGAGAAAGATATTCATTGCAAGTACTAGATCATGTTGCCAGAGATAGTACCCCGCAACACCAAGACCTAGCAGAGTGCTGAATAAGCCCCACCGTAATCGCGTGTTGAAAGCGGCTCGGAGTGACCCATCCATCTTTTGCGCCGCGGATCGTGCAAGTGCGGCATTGAGACCAGTGAGTGTTGGTATGGCAAGAAAGTTAGAGATTGTTAGAATATAACGATAAGTACCATAGATCTCCGGAGAGAGTAAGTTAGCAAATGCGACTGATAGGCCTAAGGATGACACGGAGATTGCCACCTGCCCGCTCACAAGCCAAAATCCTCCTTTTGCGAGGTATACCATATCGGTCTTGAAGTATTTTTCGCTTGAGCGGAGTATCCGATATGCGAGAGGGTTTCCCATAGAGTCTATCGCGCCATTATACGACTTACCAGATGCATAAATCAATGAAAAACCCATTCGCCATGGCGAATGGGTTTAAGAAACTACATGTCCAAAATTCGTTCAATTTGTCCGGAATTGACGTACTCTCGTGCCTGCAAAAAGTCATCATCTGACATCTCGCCAAAATTGAGTGGGGAGCCGTCTCTTCCGTACATGACTTTAGTGGCATCATCCAATTCGAGCAAGTACGAATGGAACGCTTCATCAGCGATGGGGGTGCCGTCCCCTTGGTAGCGGACGTCAAAGTGTTCTGAGATGAGACGCTTCACTTTTGGATGACGGAACATCTCTGTGCCGGGGTAGGCCGTAGCGACAAACATCTTTTTGTTTACCGCAGAAGGAGGTGATGTTTCTCCTTGCCACAGAATGAACCCGACGCTGGTCTTGAGATCCTCTAATGTCTCTTCTGGGTAAGCCATAATCCATGTGCAGTTGACATGGATACCTGCTTCCTGTGCAGTCTCAATCCCGCGTACCATCGTTGTGGGAAAGTGGAACCCATTAATCTTGGTGAGTTGATTTTCTTTACTTCCCCGCGGACGGAGAATAAATCCCCCCTTGTTCATAGATTCCAAAGTCCGTACTGCTGCACTCTCTGCTCCTACTCCAATGTAGATACATCCTGCACGAGCCATATCAAAGGCTCGTGCGTCAATTTCATCAAGACGCGTATGAGTGCCACAGCGTAATCCCTTGAGTGGAGCAAATACCTCAGGGAGCTTTTTTGTGCGTCGTGGATCTACTGCAAAATTATCATCAGGGAATCCGAGAAAATCAATTCTGTAGCTTGTGACAAGCCACTCGGCTTCTTGCGCAAGACTCTCGGCACTACGCATCCCGTAGTTCCGCTCACCCTGCGCTTGTCTGTCACAGAACCCGCAAGCATAAGGACAACCGCGGCTAGACACTGTTGTCAAACTTCGCTCCATCGTGAAGGGGGTTGCTGAACTGTTGTTGGCAGAACCTCCCCAGACCGGTGTCTGGATATACCACTCAAGTAGTGGATGACCATCAACATCTTCGTGGAGTAAGTCCCATGCGGCGTAGGGGAGATCGTCCAGATTTTCTGGACGATCTCCTGCGAAGAGGAAGTGCAGACGTCCATCGTGCATCCCAACACAGTAGTGACTCATCTCGTCCAGAATGCCGATTTTGAAACGGTGTGCGAGGACAAGCATCATGTCGTCTCCTTCAGAGTGTACGATTGCATCAAGCTCAGGCATCCACTGAAAGAGACCCATTTTGATATCGGTTGCCAGCCCGCCACCAGAGACAATGAAGGCTCCGGGGACGAGTGCTCTACACATTGAGACAACATGCTCTTGCCAACGGAGTGTGGTAATCATCCCTGAGAGGGCAATGATATGCGGCTCCCCGTGCTTGTTGATATGCCGAGAGAGTAAGCCCCTCGTCTCCTCTATACTGAGATGCCTCCCGTAGGGGAGCCCTCGCGTCTCTGCCGCTTCATCTCGGATACGATACGCATTAATGTCCACGATTGTTGGTTCTGCGCCGTAGCGACGGAGCCGTGCCGCGAGCAGCCCTGGACCCTGCGGAGGAGTATTTGGCCGCGCAGACTCGCGGAGAGGCATGTTGATGAAGAGTATCTTGAGCCCTCTTAGCGTATCTGGTGGAAGTGCTTTCACATACTCTCGTGCTGTATACGGGGTGAGGGATATCTGTGCCATTCTCTTCCTTTCCTTTCTTTTCTAGACAAATATAACGAATCTCAAGGATCCATTTCTACTATAAGTTATACATCATTTTTTAAAAATTACAAGACCTTTTTGAGTGAGCCTTGACTGCTTACATAGAAAGTGACATTATACTTCGCTATGTATCCCATCAGTATTATGCAGGGGAGACTCTCTCCTTCTCTCGACGGTCGTTTTCAATTTTTCCCTCCTATCTGGGAAGACGAATTCTCAATTGCACAGGAGCACGGCTTTGACTCCATTGATTGGTTTTTGGATGTAGATGTCCCTCACTTTGACCCTATTTGTGATGTGTGGGGTAAGCCAGAAATAGTTGAAAAGATTGATCGTGCACGGGGAATGCTCCCAATCGGTTCTATTGACTGCGGATGTTATGGAACTTTTGGTCCTGCGGCAGAGCGTACCCTTGCCGACTTCCCTACGCTTCTCCCTGCACTTGCTCCTCGACTTGCCAGTGCGATTGTCTCTATCCCACTGGTAGAGAAATTTGCTCCTCATTCAGAAGAAGAAAAAAAAGAATCACAGGCGACGATCTATAAACTCGCTACGCAGGCACAGGCACTTGGCTTACGCATTGCCCTTGAGACTGAGATGCCCGCTCCTGAATTACTCTCATTTGTCTCTGCTTGTGGACCGAATGTTGGTGTCTGCTATGATCTAGGGAATGCCGCTTCCTACGGGGTTGATATCCCCGCAGAAATCCGACAACTTGGTAATGCGATTACATTAGTCCATATCAAAGATCGGGTGCTCGGAGGAGCTTCTACATTGCTCGGGAAGGGAGCTGTACCGTTTGGAGAATCCTTCAAAGCATTGAAAGATGTGGGATACCATGGGCAGTTTACTTTACAGGCGTGGCGAGGTGCGGAGTATCTCAATAATGCTGATACACAGCGTACTTTTGTAAAAAATCTTATTGCTTCTCATCTATGAAAAAAAATATATTACTGTTTTCTGTGCACGGGAAAGTAGTCATCCTCACTGGTGGCGTGGGGTATTTAGGAGCACAGTACGCAGAGGCACTTTCTCACGGTGGAGCGCAGGTGGTTGTGTGGGATACCGGTCGGCCTGCGACTCCTGTTTCTGGAGTCATCTATGAGAATGTAGACATTACTTCAGAGAAAGCTGTCCAAACTGCAGTCAAAAAGATTATAAAAAAATTTGGGAAGATAGATGCACTCATCAACAACGCGGCACTCAATCCTGCCGTAGGAGCAAAAAATGCAGCACAAGCCTTTGTGCCCTATGAAGAGTACCACATCGGACTATGGGAGAAAGAGCTCGCCGTAAACTTAACGGGTACCATGATCTGTACAAAAGCTGTTGCACCCATAATGATGAAGCAAAAGTCTGGATCAATTGTTAATGTTGCATCCGACCTCTCACTCATTGCGCATGACCACCGTGTATATAACGATCCAGACGAAAAACGCTTTAAGTCTATTGCCTACACGACGACTAAGTCAGGTATCCTCGGGCTCACCCGTCAGTGGGCAGCACGGCTCGGACGCTTTGGTGTGCGAGTGAATGCCTTTTCTCCTACGGGGATGCGCATGGATACACTCCCGAAAGATTTTGTGGAGAGCTACGGCGGAGCAAATATGCTTGGCCGTATGGCGGAGTATGGGGAATATTCTGGGCCTATTATCTTTCTCTGTTCTGATGCGTCAACTATGATGACTGGGGCAAATCTAGTCGTTGACGGAGGGAAGACCGCGTGGTAGAATAAACGAAGACATATTTGAAAAAAAGGAGGGTTTAGTAATGCTTGATTTGCAGGTCCGCATCCAGAGACTCCTCGCTCTCAAGGCGCTCGTCCTTGATTTTGACGGGGTATGTACTGACAACACGGAAGAAATCGGCTATCCAGATGGAGCTATCGTTAAATCAAGAAGTCACTATGATGGGCAGGGGATCTCTCTCTTGCGTGACATTGGTCTCCGTATTGCTATTGCAACGAACGAGAGCGAGCAGAATGCGATTGCTGCACGATTTCTCGTAGATAAGTGGAACAGACTTCCCTCGGCACAGATACCCTTGGGCCAAGGAGGATGGTACCCTATCAAACTCTTCACAGGAGTGGGGCATAATGCCAAGCGGGATGCAGTGAAAAAGTGGCTCACTGCTCTCTCAATTGATCCTGAACACTGTGCCGCAATGGGGGATGATCTGGTTGATGTTCCACTGCTTATCGTTGTTGGGTTCCGGGCTGCTCCTGCCACCGCAGAGAAAGTTATCCTGGATATGGCAGACTATGTGAGTATCCGTCCAGCAGGTAATGGTGCGGTACGAGACTTTGCAAACGAGATCCTCCGTGTCCGCGGAATTGACCAGACAACATTGCGACCATTCTAAATTCGTGTTCGCACAACCCCATCCGCTACAGCGGGTGGGGTTTTAATTTGCGTTACTACTTCATTGTGCTTATAGTTAACCGATGTCACAAAAAGTTGCGCAGCGTAGGCTTGGACGTACCGAGCTCTCCATATCAGAGATTGGTCTTGGGACGACTGTTATCGGCTATCTCTATGGATTAGGTCCACGCACTCTGCCTTCTCATGAAGAAGCAGTACAGTTTTTATGTCAGATTGTAGAAGCAGGAATAACGTTTATAGATACTGCTCCCTACTATCAACTTGCCGAAGAACGAATTGCTGCTTCTGGTATACAACATCTACCCGGAATCATCGTGAGCACTAAGTGCGGGCATATTCTTGATAGGGGAGAAACTATCAGTGATGCTGAACTAGCCCGGGCGATGGTCTCTGAGGTAGAAGCAAGTCTGCGCACATTTGGCTTGGATCACCTTGAATTAGTGCAGGTACACGGCGGCACGGAAGAACGGATCCGCAATGGAAGCATCATTCATGCGATGCAGAAATTGAAAGACGCAGGCAAGGTTCGCTTCGTTGGAATTTCTACGCGAGGAGAGGAGGCTCCGCTTGCCGCCATTGAATCTGGTTTCTTTGATACTCTGCAACTTGCTCATAGCATCCTTGATCAGCGTATGGCAAAGAACGTTATCCTTAAAGCAAAGGAGCATGATCTCGGTATCATTAATCGTTCTGTATTAATGAAGGGAGCGCTGACTCCCGCGTCACAGTTTCTCGCTTCTTCGCTCCCCGATTTAAAAAAGAATTCTGATAGCGCAGCAGTGCTCGCAGCGCAACTTGGCATCACGCTACCGCAACTTGCCATTCGCTTCGCTCTTTCTAATACGGCAATTACAACAGTTCTCGTAGGGAGTAACAAGTCCTCACATATTCAAAATGCGCTTGATGCAGCACTCATGGGGCCCCTACCAGAGGATGTACTGACTCAACTCCGTACTTTAGCGGTAGAGGATGTTATGCAGGTAGAATTGAGAAATTGGCCTCCAGAAATCTCTGCGGATACAAAAGATAGAAAAAAATAAAAAACCGCCAATCTTATGATTGGCGGTTTAGAGACTCCTTCATTTTTGTCTGCGGACTCGTCGTAATTTCTCCATCTGCGGCACTTCACTGGGAAGTATTGTGATTTCCCCGTTCCCTAAGATGTAACGAAATTCGCGTATCATCCGGCACAGATCAATGAGTGTGTGAGGAGGAATAGAACTCCGCTGGTCAGAACCCCACATACTTGGTTCAAGTGTGATGTGCTTTTCAACCATGCAAGCGCCTCGTACCACTGCTGCATAGGTGGGCATAATGCCGCTGTCATGACTGGAAAAACCAACGGGGACTCCGAACTCTTTCTGTAGAGTGTCTATTCCCGCGAGGTTGATCAAACTCAGCATGTCGGTGCCAAACTGTGTTCCTGTTGGGTATACACTGGTGCAGTGCAAAATGATCAGTTCATGATCTTCGAGTACTCGTACTGCGTCATGAACTCCCTGCAGGTCAGTCATTCCTGTAGAGAGTATGAGAGGCTTTCCTGTCGCACGGAGTGCCCGTAGCAATTCATCATCCTCGTTGCATGCCGATGCAATTTTGTGACAAGGAGGATTGAATTGCTCGATACATTCGATCGCCCCAGTATCCCAACAAGAGGCGAACCACATGATAGAACGAGATGCACAGTAGCGGGCAATCTCTTGATATTCTTGTGCGGAAAATTCAAGTGCGTACTTGAGATCTCCATTTGTTGAGTTAGAAAACTTACTCTCTATCAGGCGCTGTGCATTCTTGTGAGGAAGTGCATTCCTCTGGAGCGCATTCTCTAATACATCTCTCGGTACTTCCCTTGGACGTTCCAATTCTTCCGGTGAGTACACAACGGGAATCGTTCGTTTCTGAAACTTCACAGCATCACACCCAGCGGCAACTGCCGCATCAATGAGTGCAAACACATGTTTCAGAAATCCATTATGATTGATCCCAATTTCGGCGACAATACATGTTGACTTGCCGGGGCCAATAGTATGTCCTCCTATGAGGACTGGGTTTATTTTTCGTTCCATTTTTTCCTCCTCTTGTGTCAATGATCTGTTTTGTCTGGAGAGGATACTACTAGATTTTAAGTTTCATGTCAATATACCTTTATGTCACTGGTGAAAGAGTGCTTGCTGGTAGAGTAAATGCTGTGCTACACTTGACCATTACATACTTATGTCAAAAGATATTGACTGTTTTATTACTGCGCGGACGAGCTCTACACGTCTCCCTGGGAAAGCACTATTACCACTTGGAGAGAGAACAGTAATCGAGCACAACATTCTACGAGCACAGGGAGCGTCACATCTCCGGTACGTTGTTTTGTGTACAACAGACGATCCTTCTGATGACCGTCTTGCAGAAGTAGGAAAGACTGCTGGTGCACAGGTCTTCCGTGGCAGTGTCAAGGATAAGCTAGTGCGTTGGCTTGGTGCACTCACTATGTTTGGTGCAGATGGTTTTGTAACGTACGATAATGACGATCTATTTGTTGACCCTAGTCTCATTGATCAAGCTGCAGATCTGCTTCGCTCTGGTAGTTGTGATATGGTATATCCACCAGAAGAAGTTGTCTGCGGTGGTTTTGATTTCGCTTTTACCAAAGAGGCCTTAGAACGAATTGTCTCACAAAAGATTTCCGACGATACAGAGATGATAGATCCCTACATCGATGCCGTCACTGATCTCCGGCGAGTACCTATTACTGCTCCGGCAATACTCTGTGGGAGTGATGCTCGTTTGACACTTGATTATGTTGAAGATTACGAGTTTTTTAAACAAATTATTACTGAGATGCCCTTGACTGACCCCAAGACTCCCTTGAGTGAGATTATGAAGTTCTTATCGGGTAGACGTGATATCGTAGAGCATAATTTATTCCGACAAAAGGATTATCTTGCTAAACGAGCCACGATGAGAAAAGCTCTTGATACATCTGCATGAAGCAAAAATTTGTTCAAACAAGTAATACATGGCGGTTTTCTGGAAATGAGCTTGCGTACGTGCGAGGTGTGCTAGAGTCTGGCTTCGGTAGCTCAACGCTCGGTAGCATGAACCAGCAACTTGAAGCAGCATTCGCGAAGCGTTTTGGTGTGACTTACGCTGTTACTTCAACGTCTGGTACCTCTACACTGCATCAAGCTCTAATGGCCTTTGGTGTTGGACCAGGAGATGAGGTTATTATCCCTGCTCTCACCGTCGTTATGTGCGGCTTTGCAGTACTCCACACAGGGGCGACTCCTGTCTTTGCTGATGTCGATCCTGACACTTTCTTAATCGATCCAAGGGACATTGAGAAGAAAATTACAAAGAAGACGAAGGCAATCATGGCAGTACACTTGTACGGAGCAGTGTGTAATATGGATGCCATCATAAAAATTGCAAAGAAATATAAGCTCTTTGTACTTGAAGATTGTGCGCAGTGTTTTTTGGGTACTGACACACGGGGACGCCTCGGGGGTACCATTGGGCATGTAGGGAGTTTTAGCTTTGAGAATTCAAAACATGTAGCAACTGGAGAAGGCGGTATTCTTATTACTAATAATGCAGAACTCGCACGCCGTATGAGAAAATTTGGCGGTATCGGGTTTAAGAATATTACCGCAGAGAATGCTCGAGTCCGTAAAGATAAAAATATCTTTCAGGATCCAAAGTACCTTCGTCACGATTCACTCGGGTTTAATTACCGAATGCCCGAGATCGTTGCCGCTGTTGGTCTTGCACAGATGGAACGCATTGATTACCTCGTCTCGCGCCGTCAGCGCATTGCAGAAAAATACCTCGCGGCCATACGTAAGACAAAGTGCACATGGCTCATTCCTCAAAACGTTCCAAAGGGTTCCGTTAATTCTTACTTTACGTTTGGTGTGCGCTACGAGGGAGAAAAAGTTCTTGGTGTAAGCTGGTATGATTTTCGTAAAAAGTTTATAGAATACGGGGGTGATGGAATCTATGCTGCGTGGGCCCTTGTCTACAATGAGCCTGTGTTTCAACTCATCCACAAAGAAGGTAAATGTTTTGAGGATGGGCCGGTACAACTTAAACAGTATAAAGGATTTCTGAAAGGGCATACCCAGTGCCCTCAAGCAGAACTCTTGCAGCCCAAATTGATGCAGTTTACTTGTAATCAGGGGATTGAAAAGGATATGAACTTGCAGATGCGGGCTTTAGAACAGACAATACGCTACTTTCAGAAAGAAAAAGAAAAACGCCCGCATTAGTTTTTATGGGTACAATCCAAAAAATTCCCTTCCCGTATCTGATTGATCGTAATTCTAAACTATCAAACAAGCCACATGTGGTGATATTTTTTAGCACAGATTTTTTTAATCTTCCCGCAGATTCAAATCGAAATCTCTTTATAGAGCGTACCAATCAAGCGCTTGAATACATCAGGACACAGTTTCCAGGACGGACGCTACTTTACCAAGTCCATCCAAATGAACATGATGAGCGGAAATACTTGGATCTTACAGGGTTTACTATAGGAGAACCGACCATAGCAGAAGTATTGCTCTTGGAACGCTCAGAGGAGATCGAATATGTATTTTCTATAAATTCATGGGCGTCAGCATCTGCATATCTTATGGGCTTACAGGCTGCCGTCTTATTTGATGCCTTTACTGGTGCCCTCTCAGAAGAGACGATGAAAGGAACTCGTGGTTACTATGCAGGATTCCCAAACTCTTTTTTTATACGATCATTTGACTCTTTAGCCCCAAAACAAGAATTCTCTGTGTCGCAAAAGATTGAAAGGGCATCTCTCTCTGTAATTGCACAAGCGGTTGGCACTCCTCCTACTCTCTGGGTTATTGCCAATGAACCCTCTACTGCTCTCCGTGCCGCTATTATTATTCGTCACCTACGTCGTACCAACCCAACACTACGTACGGTATTATTAAAATTACATCATCGACGATGGAATCTGGTCTCGCTTTCAGAAGGAATTTTTTCTGAATTTGATGAGGAACGAGATATTCCATATATTTGGTATTCTGCCTATCCGTCAAAGTTTATTGATGCAATGCGTACTGCCCGTCTCATTAAAGCGCTTCCTCTAAAGACGGAAGATGTGATCATGAGTTTTGCTCACCCATATTTTCATGAGAATTGTTTTCTTTCATACCACCAAGGGGTAAGGAAGATACTTTTTATAGAAAGTCGCTGGTATAATTTTACCTATGGTGGAGAAGCATTGCATTTAAAACAAGAAGAATTTTTTACCCCATTTGGTGCTCGGCTGTTTAATCTAATACTTGAACCACTATTAGGACTGCATCGCAGTGTATATCGTCAGTATGCAGATGGGCGTGTACTCAATATCCATCGTTACCGACGCTCTTTAGAAGAAATATATGATTCCATTTTTGTCTTTTAGTCGTAGTAGAGTGAATACCTATGCAAGATAACTACACGAGGTTTATTGACGAAAAGATATTGGAGATTAGCAAAACTCATCGCGTACTAGATATTGGTGGTGGAGAACGTTTCCAAAAATGGCTAGGAAAATATCAGCCACTCTTCCAGTCATGTGAGTACCAGACCATGGATTATGATTCTCACTCCGGGGCTGATGTCGTTGGAGATATACACGCCATACCGCTTGCGGACAATAGCGTCGACTCCATTATCTGCCACTGCGTCCTTGAACATGTTGAGGACCCGATCCGTGCAGTGAAAGAGCTATATAGGATTCTTCAGCCAGGAGGAATGGTTTTTGTGCATGTGCCGTCTATCTATCCGTATCATGCACGAAAGGGCCACTACCCTGATTATTGGCGTTTTTTTGATGATACATTAGTAATGCTCTTTAAAGACTTCTCTCATGTAGAGATGGTAAAACGCGGGGGATACTTTAAGGCCCTCTTATTTTTTTCCCCCTTTCAACATAAATTGCGTCGAGTAATTGATCCTCTCTCATCAGTTCTTGATAGACTGTTTCGGACAGAAAAAAGGACTACGACAAGTGGTTACTATCTCTTTGCGAAGAAATAGATACTTCATGTACATTCACCCATTTCGGAGACTCTTACGCACAGTAGGACTTGATGTTCACCGATATCATCCTTCTCCTGATCGGCTTACATGGGTATGCTCAATGAATATTGAGAGTGTTATTGATGTTGGTGCAAATGTAGGGCAATCAGCCATCCTTTTTCGTTCTTACTTGCCTAAAGCTTATATCTATTCATTTGAACCAGTGCAGGAAAGTTTTAAAAATCTTGAGCACACAATGAGGGGGGATAAAAATTTTTCTGCTTACCAACTTGCATTCGGAGACATTAATGGCACCCTTTCTATTCATCGTAGTGATTACAGTCTTACTTCTTCGCTTCTTCCCATGGAGCAATTACACACAGAATCGTTGGGGCATGCTCATAATTTAGAAGATGAAATCGTCGCTGTGCAAAGAATGGATGATTTCTTTTCTGGAAATCTACATATAGGGGGAGAAATTTTAGTCAAGATTGATGCCGAAGGATACGAGCGGGCTGTAATAGAAGGAGGCCGTCGTACCCTCTTACAAGTAAAAGCTCTCGTGATAGAAAATTCTTATGTTCCACGGTATACAGGTCAGTCTCTCTTTGAAGATCTATATCCTATCCTCTTATCGCTTGGCTTTTATTATGCCGGTTCCCTTACTCAGAAATTACACCCACACACTGGGGAAATTCTTTTTGAAGATTCATTGTTTATTCGACGCTGATATATGGGAATCTGTCACACTGTCCTTGTCTGCCCCTTCAGCCTTGATCGCCTCACGGGCACTCCAATCCGAGTGAGGACAACCCTTCGTGCGCTTTCTTCGCAGATGCCTGTATCAGTCATTGCTACGCAGTATTCTCACCCTATCCCTTCGCTCACTGTACATACACTTGGAGAATGTTCTCTTTTCTCATTTACAAAACATTCACTCACACTTCTTCGCATTATACGGCCGACAGTTGTGCATGGCGTAACTACTGCTTCCATTGTTCCCTTACTTCTTTTTAAATTATTTTTTAGCCCTCGCGTTGTGCTGATCTTTGAAATGCATGGATGGGCGTGGCTTGAGCTGGGTAAGGTACATAGACCGATAGTTCGTACCCTTTTTTGCTTATTAGATTATATTGGTCTCTGGAGTGTGCAAAGAGTTATAGCAGTAAGCGATGCTGAGCGCCGGTTCTTGTCGCGTCGTACATGGAAGTCTCATCGAGTAGTGACTGTTTGGGATCCAGTAGATTTTGGTGCGCCATATGTCCCCCCGACTAGACGCGAGAATCTCGTGGTTGGTTACATTGGTAACGCCGCATGGTGGCAAGGGCTACATCATATTATTGGAGCAGCTACACTTTTGGCAGGGGAGAGAAATATCACTTTTCAACTTGCAGGGTTCGACAGTTCTGACCATTCTCAATTTCCACAGCTTCCATCAATCACATATCTCGGTCGTGTAGAGCGAGATCAGGTCCTTTCTTTTCTAAGAGGATGTGATGTTCTCGTCTCTCCGCGAGTTACCGAGGGAGTGAGCGATCTCCAGTTTCCTCACAAACTTTCGGAGTATCTTGCTGCTGGTCGTCCGGTCATCGTATCTTCCGCAAGTGATCAACCGTTAGTTATTAAGCAAGCACAGTGCGGAACAGTAGTTGATCCATTAGATGCAGAGAATATCTCTCAAGCAATTATCACACTCGCTAAGTGTTCATATGCAGAGCGAGATGTGATGGGGCGACGAGCTCTAAAATTTGCTGACGAGAATCTCTCTCTCCCCGTACTTACACAAAAATTGATGAGGATTTATAGTCCTTTATCTTAATAGAGACTATGCTATAGTAATCCTGTATGAAAATTAACCCCCTGTTGCGCAATGGGATCCTCGCCTGCGCCTTTCTCGTCCCATTCGTTCCTCTTATTGTCAGCTCTTCTCTCTTCTTCCCCTACATTGTTGGAAAGAATATCGCGTTTCGTGTGCTTGTAGAGATCATGGCCTTCCTGTGGATCATTCTTGCAGTACGAGATCCAGAATATCGTCCACGAAAGTCATGGGTGCTCTATGCTGCCTCAGCGCTCCTTGTGGCGATAACACTTGCTACAGTGTTTGGTCTCCATCCCTATAAGAGTTTTTGGTCAAATTTTGAGCGTATGGAAGGTCTGGTGACACATCTCCATCTCTTCCTTTATTTCATTATTGCGAGCAGCGTATTACTGACAGAGAAGATATGGATGTGGCTCCTGCGTACCTCTGTGGGAGCAAGTATTATTGTGAGCATTTACGCATTCTCTCAATATGCTGAACAGCTGAAGCAAGGGGCAGTAGGCCGTATTGATGCGAGTTTAGGTAATCCAACATATCTCGCATTCTATATGTACTTTCACATCTGTATCATTGCGTTTTTACTCATGCGAGAGTGGAAGTCGGTGACTACGCGGATGTTCTATATCCCACTCATAGTAATTGAATTTGTTGTGCTGTACCTTACCGCGACACGCGGAGCGCTCCTTGGTCTCATCGTTACTGTTATCACTGTTGCATCTCTCACACTGATCTCACACTGGGACCGGCTCCGTGTGCGTAAAGTCGCGCTTGTGACCCTCGCGGGTGTTATTGTGCTTATTGGCGTTTTCTACACCTTACGGGATTCATCCTTCATCCGAAATAGTATGGTGCTCTCGCGCTTTGCGAGCATCTCTACGACCGAGACGACAACGGAATCACGCTTCATTATCTGGGGGATGGCTTTGCGCGGTTTTACAGAGCATCCAATCTTTGGCTGGGGGCCAGAGAATTTTAACATCCTCTTCAATAAGTATTATGAATCTCATCTCTGGCGACAAGAACCATGGTTTGATCGCTCTCATAATGTATTCCTTGATTGGTTAGTCAGTGCAGGTATCATTGGGCTCGCCTCGTACCTAGCTCTCTATGTTACATCCCTACTGTACTTATGGCGCGGTGATAAAATTCATCGAGCAGATCTTTCCTTCTCGTCCCCAGAGCGCATTCTTCTTACTGGGCTTTTGGCAGGATACCTCTTTCAAAACCTCTTTGTGTTTGACAATGTCGTAAGTTATATACTCTTTTTCACTGTGCTTGCGTATGTACATTCACGAATGGTGCGTACACAGGAAACATTTTTCAGCTCTAGACGCGCTGTTCCTCCTTTCATCTTAAGTGTTGTTATCGTCACCCTTGTTATCTTTGGAGCAGGAATATACCTGATTAATATCCGCCCTGTTCTTGCAAATCGGGCTCTTATCCAGGGAATAATCCCGCAACAGACGAAAGAAAAGAGTGAGGATTTTGCAAGGGTTAGAAATGCCGGTTTTATTCGGTCCATTGGCTACAATACTCTCGGGACTGGAGAAGCGCGTGAGCAGTATGCGCAGTTTGCGGGTCGCATCCTTGCCAATCAGGAAGTCTCTAAAGAGACACGGGTAGCAATATTAACTAATGCGGTGAACGAGATGAAGAAGCAAGTTGCCGAATATCCCGATGATGCTCGATACCGCATGTACCTCGGATCCTTGCTCGCGAGCGGGGGAGATACTCAAGGCGCAATTACTGAGCTTATGAAAGCACGAGAACTTTCTCCACAGAAACAGCAAATACTCGTAGAACTCGCGTCAGTATATGCGCAGATAAACAACACCACAGAGAGTGAGCGGTTGGTCAAAGAGGCCTATGAACTTGATACAACAAATCCGTCCATTGCAAAAAACTATGCGTACATTTTCTTAATCAAGGGAAATCAATCCGAGGCAGAGAAAATTCTTATCCCAATTTATGGAGATATTGCCGCTCCGGATGCACGGTTCATTAATTACTTTTTGGAAAAAGGAGACAACACACATCTAATACTCTCTTTGAAGCGCTATGCTGAAGAGAATCCCTCGGATATTCAACTCCAGTTCTCCCTCGCGGCAGCTTACTTCCAGACAGGAGATAAAGGACACGCCATTACCCAGCTTGAAGATATTGGTGAGAGATTCCCCGAGCATGCGACACAGACAAGAGCTTTGATTGTTGAGATCAAGGCTGGCCGTAACCCATTACAGCAGTAATCCACTTGATCTTTCTTACAGAATTGCTATTATTCTTTTTGTGAGTGTTTCCGTTCGCTTCGGCGAAGCGGATGCGCAACGAATATCTGCGAAAAATCCGTCCGCATACTAGCGAAACGGATTTTTCGTTTTCTTCTTTCTCCACATGATAGAGTCTGATATACTTTACTTGTCTGCATATCCGCGGCTGGTGACAGCACTCACATAAGATATTTGTTGGAGTTCGCATTCACCAGCCACGAATGTGCAGAAAATTTTTTAAAAAATAAAAATAGAGATAAAAATTTTTTTTAGTTATCCACATAAATCACGCGAATTTTCTGTCGCGTATTTTTTTTTTGCACTATAATAATACAAGCGTGAGCGGTAGTGGTCGAACCGCATCCATCCCTTACTAACAAAACTCAGACGACTCGCATGGCAAAGAAAAAGAAAGCAACAAAAGCAAAGAAGACGACAAAGAAAGTTGCTAAGAAGAAGAGCACAAAGCGCTCAAAGAAGAGGTAGTTTATCTTCTACCACTACAATAAAATCTCCCTTCGCCAAGGCGGAGGGAGATTTTATTTTTCGTCCGAGAGATGCTAGAATGTCAAGCCATGTCATGGTTAGCTGAATTATTTGGAAATAAATCAAGCCGCACAGTAGATTCTCTTGAGCCACTCATCGCTGGTATTAATGCTTTAGAAGTGGAATACAGCCTTCTCTCCCCTGAGGAATTAACTAAAAAGACACTATGGTTAAGAGAGAAGCTTGCACAAGGGACGCCACTTGACGAACTGCTTACTCACGCTTTTGCGCTGGTGCGTGAGGCGAGCAAGCGTACACTCAAACAACGCCATTTTGATGTGCAGTTAATGGGTGGCATTGTGATGCACCGCGGTGGTATTGCAGAAATGAAGACAGGGGAGGGGAAGACGCTAGTCGCGACCCTTCCTGCGTACTTGAATGCGCTCACAGGAGAGGGGGTACATGTGGTGACGGTAAATGATTATCTTGCGCGTCGTGATGCGGTGTGGATGGGACAAATTTATGATGCACTCGGTCTCTCTGTCGGAGTGATCACACAGACTGGCGCGTACCAATATCGTGCACGCCCAAACGCGAATGATACAGCACGAGATGAACAGGGTGCATACCATATAGAGCACGAATTTCTTTCTCCCTGTTCTAAGCGAGAGGCTTATGCTTGTGACATTACCTATGGGACAAACAATGAGTATGGCTTTGATTACCTACGAGATAACATCGCCTTCCGTTCTGAAGATCTCGCGCAGCGAGAATATGCCTACGCTATTGTTGATGAGATTGACTCTATTCTTATAGATGAAGCGCGCACTCCGCTCATCATCTCCGCTACTGCGGCAGAGTCCGGATCGCTCTACCAAACATTTGCGCAGATTGCACGTACTCTTGTGCCTGGAGAAGATTACACTGTGGATGAGAAAGCAAAAGCAATCTTTGTGACAGAGCAGGGCATCTCTCGTGCGGAGAAACAGCTTGGTATAGACAATATGTATACCGAGCATGGGGTGAAGTATGTGCACCACCTTGAGACCGCAGTCCGTGCTAAGGCGCTATTTGAGTGTGATCGGGAGTATGTGGTGAAGGATGGGGCCATTGTGATTGTAGATGAATTTACGGGACGACTCCAACCGGGACGACGCTGGTCGGAGGGATTGCATCAGGCAATTGAAGCTAAAGAGGGGGTGCCAATACAGCGTGAGAGTAGAACTGTCGCCTCCATCACCTTCCAAAATTACTTCAGAATGTACGGGAAGCTCTCCGGCATGACCGGTACTGCCGCAACGAGCGCAGAAGAGTTCAGGAAGGTGTATGGATTGGATGTGGTCTCTATCCCCTCAAATACTGTGAGTCAGCGTAACGATCTCTCTGACCAGATTTTTAAGAACGAGCGCGGAAAGATTACCGCGGTTGTCCGCCGTGTGCGTGAGCTACATGAGAAAGGGCAACCAGTCTTGGTTGGCTCAATTTCTATTGAAAAAAATGAGGTAATCTCTGCCTATCTCACAAAAGAAGGAGTCCCACACCAGGTCTTGAACGCAAAGAATCACGAACGGGAGGGAGAGATTATTGCCGATGCGGGGAGGAAGGGGAGTGTGGTGATTGCTACCAACATGGCAGGCCGTGGCGTGGATATTAAATTAGGAGGTGCGCTCGCGACTCCTACCGAGCATGAGACTGTGAAAGGACTCGGGGGTCTCTTTGTGCTTGGTACAGAACGGCATGAGGCGCGGCGCATAGATAATCAGTTGCGCGGCCGCGCGGGGCGCCAAGGGGATCCGGGGACGACGCAATTTTTTGTCTCTATGGAGGACGATCTTGCCCGTGTGTTTGGCCCCGGTCGTGATCGTATTAAAGCGATTTACGACCGCTTTGGCGTGGCGGAAGATGAGCCGATGGAGGCGCGTATGATTAGTAAAATAATTGAAAATGCACAAGATAAAATTGAGGGGTTGAACTTTGACGCACGCAAGCATGTATTGGAATACGATGATGTGATGAACCATCAGCGTATGGTGATGTATGAACGACGACGCAAGCTCCTTGTTGGAGATCCGGTGTATTTGCTTGAGTTTGTTGGCCGATTGAAAGATCATGCTAGCACCACAGGAGAGGCGGCGGAAGTGACGATGCTTGTTGAGGAGAAGGAGAAAGAGCTGGGAGAAGATGCATTTTTGCAAGCAGTGCGTCAGCTTGCTTTAGAGACCTTGGATACTTTGTGGATTGAACACTTGGAGGCGATGGACTACCTGCGTGGCTCGGTATCTCTGCGTGCTTACGGTCAGCGTGATCCATTGGTGGAGTACAAAAAAGAAGGTTTGCGACTTTACAAGGATCTGGAGTTCTCTCTTTTTGATACCATCCTCAAGCATTTACCTCGCCTAGTACCTGCGCAGCAGACCTTTACTCCAGTGATTGATCTTTCACAAATTAGAGAAGGCGGCCCTGTCTCATCTGCCGCTCCCTCACCGGCAATAAGCAATGAACAAAAGATTGGCCGCAACGATCCCTGCCACTGCGGGAGTGGAAAAAAATATAAAAAGTGTCATGGGAAGTGAGTCTATATAGTGTTTGCCTTTATTAATATAATCTGTATACTGTTGTTATGAATACAGAAAAAACTAATGTGCTGATCCCCGCGGCAATTATCATCGCTGGTGCACTCATCGCGGTAGGCATCTTCTTTGGTAGCTCTCGTGGTACTTCTGGGACAGTACCCAATGGAGCCGTTCAGCCTAACATCCTTGATCTCGTTAAGAATGTTGCGCCAGTGAGTAACACAGACCGTGTACAAGGTGACGCAAAGGCTCCTGTTACGGTGATAGAGTTTTCTGATCTCGAGTGTCCTTTCTGCAAGACCTTCCATCAGACCATGCAATCGCTTATGGATGAGTATGGCGCGGATGGGAAGATGCGCTGGGTCTACCGGCATTTCCCACTCACTAATCTCCACCCAAAAGCTTCCAAAGAAGCTGAAGCAGCAGAGTGCGCAGGTGAGCTGGGAGGTGATGAGGTATTTTGGGACTACATTACCAAGGTATTTGAGATAACTCCGTCAAACGATGGACTAGACCCGGCAGAGCTTCCTAAGATTGCTGCCTCCCTTGGTCTAGACAAGACAAAGTTTGAAGCTTGTCTTGCCAGCGGCAAACACTCAGCACGGGTAGCGGCGCAGTCCCAAGATGCACAGGACTCTGGCGGTGATGGGACTCCCTTCAGTATCATTATTACTGCCAAGGGAGAGTACATTCCAGTCGGTGGGGCGGTACCGCTTGCAGAGATGAGGCAAAAGATAGACTCAGCACTCAAAAAATAGATAAAAAAGAAAAAACGCCAATATGTCCACAGGCACAGGGGCGTTTTTTCTTTCAATAGACGATATAATAAGCATATGGATGAAGACCGGCAAACCGGGAGTTTCTTGTGCATCGACACTATTCCGCTTGCTCATATTCCTGACCCTTCCATCCCCCAAGCTGCGAGTCACTACCCACTGGAGAACTACCATAAACGCTCTCTCATACTACATGAGAAAAAGTTGCCACTATATGTTGCTACAGCACTGACGGTGTATGCGTTTTTTGTTCTTGGCATGAGTGGTGCATGGCGTCCTGGTGTGCTTGGAGTGACGCTCGCAATAGAACGGAGTACCTATTCAGCATTGCTGTACGCAGCCCTCTCAGGGGAACGCATCCAGAGTACTGTGCTCTCCGCCTCTCTCCATATTGGAACACAGACCGCTTTGCTTCTTGATGTCCCGCTCAACATACTCCGTGCATTGTGGGACACCATCTCATCGTTCGCCCGCATGAGCATTGATCTCATACGACATAATTGGGGGAGTTTTGTATCTGGCAATTCTGCTACAGAGCAATTGCCTCCGCTTGATCGCGCGGCACTGAAAGCTGAATTAAAAAAAGAGCTCTTACGCGAGATGACTGCAACCAGTGTCGGGCAGCACCAAGGGATTGTAGTGACAAAGAGTAACGGTGATCCCGCGACTGATGCAGTCACAGTGAAAAATATCCAAGAAGCATTTTCTGATGATGTAACTGTTGAGTTGGATGCATCAGGTAAGTCAGGGATTATTCGTCCTGTATTCTTGAGTGGAAAGATACAAGAGTATCTCTACATCATGGTCCCGCTTGAAAGATAGTATGTTTGTTCTCCGTACACTATTAGCTTTTTCTCTCCTCCTTGTCCCAAATTATCTTTTTGCGGCAGTTGTTGTTTCTCCTGCAAAGATTGAAGCACTCATTGATCCTGGAGAGCGACAATCTTTTCTCGTGACTGTCTCTAATACTTCTGACCAAGAGGTGACTTTACGCACTTCTCTTAAGGCAGTGAGTCCTACCGACAGAGGACTCTCTATAGAGGATACTGACCTTGCGCTGGCGCGTCCAGTCCCCCCATTCATTGATGTGCCAGAGCCAGTGGTTGTCATCCCTCCTCACGGGGAAGGGCGCATCCCGATTGTTTTTGCGCCCCAAGCCGGTATAAAGGCGGGGAGTCTTGCTACAGTACTCCTATTGACGCATGAACGAAGGAGAGATGGAACTGCGCAGGCACAAATTATTTCCCGCGTCGCTGTCCCAGTACTCATCACCATTACAGGAGATCTGCGCCCCTCTGGAGAGCTCAGCTTTTTCAATGTTGCTAACCATCGTCGTATCACCACTTCGCGACGACTAACACTTATCATGCGCTTCCACAATCAAGGTACTGTACAGGTAAATCCATATGGCATTCTCACCATTCGCTCGCTCTTTGGGCGTGTCCGAGCACAGTATCGCGTCGACCCTTGGTATGTGCTTTCTGATTCGGAACGCTCACGGGAGTTTATGCTTATGATCCCAGGTATCCCCGGGTTCTATCGTGTGACGCTGGAGCTCAATCGTGGATACCAAGATATTATTGATACCCGTACTCTGTGGGTCGTCTATACTCCTTGGTGGATTGGGATCCTCGTCCTTCTCACGCTTTCAGGGCTAGTTTTTGTTAGGATTAAGCATTCACGCCTATGAGAAGCGGCAAATATATGAGACAGATCATTTTTATAGGGATTAGTGTTTGCCCACTCCTTCTCTCTGCCTATGTATCTTCGAGCACGAGTTACCGTATGGAGTTTGACAGTGTTAACTTTGGAGGTGGTATCGGGAATTCTGTCTCATACAAAACAGAGAGTACACTTGGCGAGATAGCTACCGGGGATTCAAACTCCGCGACATACTACCTACATTCGGGGTATCAACAGATGAGTTCTTCAAGCATCTCTATCTCTTCTCCAGATGACCTTACCCTCTCTGAAATCAATGGTCTCTATGGGGCTACGACAAGTGGTGATATTGAGTGGCAAGTGAAGACCGATAACGCAGCGGGGTACTCACTCTTTGTGAAAGCAGGAGGGACCCCAGCACTCTCTTCATCCGCGGGTGATTTTGATGATTATCTCCCTAGTGCGGCTATTCCAGATTATGCGTGGACTGTGTCCGCAAGTACCGCGGTGTTTGGGTACACCATTGGAGGAACTGATACCGCGACTCGTTTTTTAGACAATGGGACGAGTTGTAATCAAGCGGGAGGGACCGCGAACGCGGACACATGTTGGGATGGTTTCTCAACAAGTAATGTTACTGTTGCAAGTGCCGCAAGTGCTAATAGTCCTGCTGGTGCTACGACAACAGTCACGGTGAAGGCTGAAGTAGGAGCGAGTGCAAATCAAGCCGCAGGTGCCTACACAGCGACGATTATAGCGACAGCTATGACACTCTAGATATGTTCAAAGCTATTCGTTTGTTTATCTTCTGTGCTCTCGCGACAACAGGGAGCGCCTTTGCATTTCCTGTACTTGCAGTGACTGATTCGGTAGATGTCACTCTCTCTGTTACAGCATCATGCAATAATGACGGAGCCTGCACTGGTAATGAGACAGTAAGCAACTGTGCGAGCGATTGCTCGGAAGAGACCCCTAAACCACCTTCGACTGGCGATAGAGATGAGGTCTGCACAGACCGAACTGCACAGAACTACGGAGCTCTTGGTCTTTGTGTGTATGCGGTACAAGGGTGTACAGATAGAGGTGCTTTGAATTATCAAGCCATTGCAACACGAGACGACGGATCATGCCGATTTATTTTTGGTGTTGAAAATTTCACTGCGCAGGGAGACAGTAAGACAAAAACGGCATCCCTCTCGTGGGACAACCCTGTGAAT
Organism: uncultured Candidatus Saccharibacteria bacterium; assembly: GCA_964401135.1. Taxonomy (GTDB): domain Bacteria; phylum Patescibacteriota; class Minisyncoccia; order Phycocordibacterales; family UBA9988; genus UBA9988. The sequence goes on along the minus strand of CAYNXC010000001.1, from coordinate 75,949 downwards.
CGTGCAGGCTTTAATTTTGATCGTGTGCGTATTATCCGTACCCCCACTCTCCCTTCTGGCCCTACAGATGGTGTACTTGTGTACGAAGGGAGGGGGACCACTGCTCTCGACGAAGGATTGATACTTGATACCCGCTACTACTACGCAGCGTATGTATACAGCCGTGCGGGGGATGTTTCTTCCCCTGCTATCGCAAGTGTATTACTTCAGCATGGAGACGAAGAGGGTACCGAGCCGACAGATGTGTTTGAGACCTTCCCCTCTATCCCTGGGGGCCCATCATCACCCACCTTTACTATCGAGGTAATCCAAGGTAGTAGTATAAAATTGTTTGGAGATAATGTTGGGGTGCGGAGTGATACGCCAGTGACTTTTTCAATAGACTACACACATTTACCGGAGGTGCTGAAGACGATCGGCGTAACCATCTATAACGCTGAAAATACTCAACAGACATCATCTTTTATCCTCCATATAGATCGTACAACGAGGGCATACCGTGCGACCGTGGGCACACTCTCAAGACCTGGTCGCTACCCTGTGACCGTGCATGTGTTTGATTACGAAAATCGTCGCCTGCAAAAGATACATGGGTATCTTGTGGTGAGCACGAGCTCTGTTCCTTTAGCCCTTCGCATTACAACTACAGTCGCGGTACCTTTTGTAGTCACAGGGGGAGCGGTAGCGGGACTTGCGCAAGGATTACTCGCCGTGTCCAATGTGCGATCATTCTACGATCTGTACCTACTCTCACTCCGTCTCATTGGCGCATTGCTTGGAGCCTTCGGCTTGCGTCGTCGTCATGCGCCATGGGGAACAGTATACGATGCGATCACAAAACGGCCACTAGACCCAGCCTATGTCTCTGCACTGCGGTGGGATAAGGAGTACAAAAGTGTGATTACTGACATTGATGGCCGTTTTGGATTTCTACTCCCTCCTGGCACCTATACTCTATCTGCAAACAAGACTCACTATCAGTTCCCTTCTGCTCGTCTCCGTGGGCGGAGCGAAGATGAGTTCTATGACAAACTCTACTTTGGCGAAGAAATTATTGTTGGAGAAGGGGAGCTCGTGAGTAGGAATATCCCAATGGATCCGATTGGATTTGACTGGAATGAATTTGTAAAAAATAAGTCCAAATTTGTTAAGTATCACTCGCGTCGGGAGCAACTTCGTCTGCGCATATTTAATACGCTCTATGTGCTTGGATTTTCCACCGCGTGCATCACACTCATTGTTAGTCCCGCGTGGTTTAATGTAGGGGTGGTTGCAGTATATTGCGGCATCTTCGTTTCTACTCTGTATTGGCGAGGACGACACAAGGTGGTGTCTGTCAGAAACAGTCAGACTGGAGAACCAGTTCCATTTGCAATTATCCGCTTCAGTATTCCCGGTGTTGCAGATACTGTTTCAAAGGTTGTGAGTGATGAACTGGGGCGTTTTTACCAGCTTTTGCGCCCGGGTGATTACAAGGTGAGTGTTGAAGAGTTACAAGGGGATGGAAGCTATAAAAAAGTATTTACTTCAGAGGTCATCCATATGCCTACAGGGATGCTTTTGAACGATTTAGAATTTACTCCTAACTGAACATAATTTCCTCTCTTTTTTATCCACCATTTTCGTACACGATCGTGTCTTTTTGAGAGTCAGAAATGGTATACTTTTTCTTGTAACAACATGAATCACAGGCAACGCACGCACTGGCACTTTGTTGCGTGGGTAGTAGTTGCAAGTGTTCTAGTTGGCTTCTTTGCTGTGCCTGCTTATGCGGCTCCAAACACACAGATTAACTACCAAGGCAAGCTCACCAATGCGAGTAATGTAGCAGTAGCTAATGGTACCTACACGGTGCGTTTTCGTATCTACGATGCCTCCTCTGGAGGTACTACCTACTTTGACGAGACTCACTCGGTCACAGTGAGTAACGGTCTCTTTTCTACTCTCCTTGGTAGTGCTGGGTCATCAACCGCGGATGTAGATTGGAGTCAGACGACACTCTATCTCGGCGTTGAGGTGAATGGCGATGGAGAGATGTCTCCTCGCAAGCGTCTCGGCTCGGTCCCTTCTGCACACTATGCACTTGATTCTGCAAAATTAGGAGGACTCATAAGTACCGACTTCATTGCAACTTCAACCTTCTCTATCCCGAATGTGGGATCAGTTGGTTCAAGTTCCGGCACAACTACATTCCCGGGTTACATTGATGCGAGTCGCATTAGGATCGGTTCTCTTTCCGGACTGCTTAAACAGGTAAATAACATTGTTACCACCGCAGAAGCAGGAGTGGATTATCTCACTGACTCATTCAGAGAGTGGCGATTAGTTGGTGGCGTCCTCACTCCCACCTCATCAGTGCCTATTCTTATCAACAACGCCACCTCCACCATCACTAACTTAGTGATGGTAAACTCCACCTCCACGAATGCGACAACAACAAGACTTACCATCTCTGGAGTGACCTCATCACTTCTCAAGACAGACGCGCTTGGTGTGGTACGCGCCGCAACTGCTGGCACCGACTACGAGTCATCACTCACCGCAGGCGATGGTCTCACCCGTACACTCAATGACTTTGATTGTGACACCGCATCAGGCTCTGTGTTTGGCTGTCTCACTGCTGCCGATTGGACAACATTTAATAACAAGTGGGATCTCTCCTCATCAACCATCGGAGTACCATACGGCGGTACAGGATGGACAAACTTCCAGGCGAATTCCATTCTCTTAGGCAACGGCACTGGCAGACTTGCTACAACGTCAGCCGGTACTAACGGACAAGTTCTCGCACTTGTGGGAGGCACTCCCACCTGGGTTGCTACCACCACCCTCGCAAACATAAGTGGCACTCTCTCACTCGCCTCTGGCGGAACCAGCAAATCACTCACTGCCGTTGCCGGAGGAGCCGTCTACTCTGACGCAGACTCACTTGAAATCACCGCCGCAGGTACCGCAGGACAAATCTTAATGAGCGGCGGAACAGGAGCACCAATGTGGGTCTCTACCTCTACTACCCTCGCAAACTACATTCCATACACCGGTGCTACCTCAGCGGTTAATCTTGGCGCGCAGACGCTCACCACCACAGGTCTCACTACACTCAATGGTCTCATTAGTACGAACTCCACCTCCACGAATGCGACAACAACAAGACTTACCATCTCTGGAGTGACCT
>CAYNXC010000001.1:2429-72674 GCA_964401135.1 uncultured Candidatus Saccharibacteria bacterium | reverse complement strand
CAGGCTCTGTGTTTGGCTGTCTCACTGCTGCCGATTGGACAACATTTAATAACAAACTTTCATCCTCTCTCACCAAGGGATACTTCCTTGTTGGTTCTGATGCTGGTGTAGCACAAGCAACATCAAGTATCTTTGTTAGCTCTACGGGGAAGGTGGGGATAGGGACGAGTACACCTGACTATGAATTGCAAGTTGTTCAAAGTGATGGAAGTCTGGCAGATTTTGCGGTAAATCGTTATGGAGGCGGTGGTATCTGGTTGACTGGAGACTCTGGTAACGGGTATGTTTCCAGTTTCAAAAGCGGAGGCAATTTGTTTCTTAGAACTGGTGGAGGGTCAAAGAATGCCATATCCATGATTGACTCTACTGGTTATGTTGGCATCGGCACATCTTCTCCCTCCAGTCTCCTCTCTGTCCATGGAGGCGCATACATCTCCTCTGGTCTCTTTGTGGGCGGCAACATTGTATCTACCTCCACCACTGCTTCCATCCTTCCATACGCCTCCACCACCGCACTCTCTGTTTCTGGCACGGCATACATCGGATCACTCACTGGGACTCTACAAGCAGTCTCTGGTGAAGTCTCTGCTTCTTCAACCCTCTCTGTCGCCTACGGTGGCACTGGCGCTACCACCTTCACCTCAAACGGTCTCCTATACGGCAACGCGAGAGGTGCCATCCAAGCAACCGCAGCAGGTACGGGCGGACAAATTCTCATGGCCAGTGGTACCGGCATCCCGACTTGGATTGCGACAAGTACGATGCCATTCATCGGCACCTCGCTTGCAAGTGCAAACATTATTGTTGGCAACGGTTCTGGTGTTGCTACCGCAGTAGCCATGAGCGGTGATGTCTCTATCACCAACGGAGGAGTGACAGCAGTCGCTGACGACTCCCATAACCATGTGATCACCAACATAGATGCCTTCACCTCACTGGCACTTGCTACCCAACTCACTGATGAGACTGGCACCGGTCTTGCCACATTCAGTTTTGATCCCACCATCATCCGGCCAACCTTTGGGAACGGCATCACCCTCGGTACCTCCAGTGCCGCAACCTTTGTCATCACTTCCGCGCTCTCTGGAGCAACTGATCCCACCCTCACTTTCGGCAACGACCTCATCACCAGTTCAGGGGATTTCAAGATCACCGGCGATAATCTCTACATGAACACCAACACCTCTGGTGCCATCCTTGTCGCCAATGGCACGAGCTTTGCTCCGGTGGTGATGAGCGGTGATGCCAGTGTCGCAACAAATGGAACGGTGACGATTGCTTCCAGTATCACCCGCGATACTGAATGGGATACATGGGCAGAGCATCCTGCAATCGCCAGCACCAACATTCTCGTCGGCAATGCGTCAAATCAGGCCGCCGCAGTTGCCATGAGCGGTGATGCGAGCATCAGCAACGCTGGCGCACTCACCATCTCAGACAATTCAGTTGACGGTACCGACATTGCCCTCGGCTCAGATGCCACTGGCGACCTCATGTACTACAACGGCACTGACTGGGCACGCCGTGCTATTGGCGCCAACGGTCAAATCCTTAGTATCTCTGGAGGTGTGCCGACTTGGACATCAACCTCTTCACTTCTCACCTCACTTGCTCTCACCAAAGGCAACTTCCTTGTTGGCTCTGATGAGGGAACTGCACAGGCAACCTCAAGCATCTTTGTGAGTTCAACAGGCAATGTCGGGATAGGGACAACAAACCCTACATACAAGCTGGATGTATCAGGGGATATAAATCTAACAGGCAGAGTTCGCGTATCTGGCGGACAAGCTCTATATGTACCCGGAGGTAACTTCACAGGCACTATGTATCTTGGTGATGGCGGCGGCTCCCTCTCTTACTCATCTGGGAGTGATGGTAGATACAACACAGCGGTAGGTATTGGTGCTTTGTATGCCAACACCACAGGTAACTACAACACTGCAAATGGTGTAAACGCCCTCTACTCCAACACCACAGGTTACTCCAACACCGCAAATGGTATGAGCGCCCTCTACTCCAACACCACAGGTTATGCAAATACCGCGAATGGTGTAAACGCCCTCTTCTCCAACACCACAGGTTACTTCAACACCGCAGAAGGTTACTTAGCAGGTCGTTATATAGCAGACGGCTCTACGGCAAATCAAACTTCATACAATTCACTCTATATCGGTGCTAACACCCGTGCTCTAGCTGACGGCGATACTAATGAAGTAGTCATAGGTTACGGAGCCATTGGTAACGGCAGTAACAGTGTGACTCTGGGCAATACTTCAATTTCTAAAACTATTTTGCAGGGGAATGTGGGGATAGGGGATACTACTCCATCAAGTTTGCTGACGGTTGGCACTGGAGACGCTTTTCGGGTTGGTTCTGATGGACAAGCGTCAACCACTAGCCGTGTTACGGCACAGAAGGGATTTTCTGTTTCTGGTGTTGATGCTTACGCTTCTGTTAACAATGCGCCTGTTTATGGTATTGGCTATTCTGATCTTGCTATAGATGGGGCGGCCTATAACGCTACTCAAATGAGCGGTTATTACGGATTATCCTTTGTCACTGGCTCTGTATCTGGGTCTGCAGTGCCTAGAATGGTTGTAACTCAATCAGGGAAAGTGGGGATAGGTACAACAACTCCTCTTATGAACCTTGATGTCTATGCCGCCTCTTCAACGGGTTACATTGCCAGGATCTTTAATTCCAATACGGGTAATACATCAAAGGGGCTCCTTATCCAGCTTGGCCAGACCGGCTATGGTCAGACAGGAAATGTGTATGTTGGTTTTGCCACCTCTACCGCCGCAGGAGCCCCTTCTCTTGCGGGCAAGATTACTGGTAATGGAAGTGGTATTACCCTCTACACAGGCAATGCAGACTTTGCAGAATATTTCCGTGTATCTAATCCATCTGAGAAACCGAAGAGAGGTGAACTCGTCTCTGCGGCTGAAGGAGAAGCGGAGACCGTCTCTCGTGCGATGCCCGGTTCTGTTCCCTTGGGAATCGTCTCTACCTCTCCAGGATTTATTGGGAACTCACCTATGTGTAAGCCAAGTGACCTCAACTGTGAAGAGAATATAGAACGATACAATGTTGTTGTAGCTATGGCAGGACGCGTGCCGACTAAGGTCAATATGGACGGTGGCGCTATTAAGCCTGGTGATCGCATCACACTCTCTACCATGCCCGGCGTTGGGGCAAAGGCCACGACTTCTGGAGTGGTGGTAGGTATTGCCTTAGATACCTTTGATGCAGATTCAGAGAAGGATGGAGACGGTGTGGGGATGATTAAGGTCTTGATCAACCTCTCGTACTACAAGATTGATCCTGAGATCAAGGCGGGAGAGGTGCTCGCAAATCTTTGGACCTTAAATGAAAGCACAGGGTCTATCCGCGCGATGGGGCCGGTTGACTTTGACAATTATCCAATCTTGAATGTGAAGGCGATACAAAGCTTCTCCGGTAAGTGGAGTATTGATGAGGATGGTTCAATCGTTGCAGAGGATCTAAAGGTTAAAGGTTCGGCAACGCTCGGTTCACCAGAAAATCGCATCGGAGTTACTCTCTACGATGAAGTGAGCGGAGCGCCATACTGTCTAAGAATTAGTAATGGATCAGTTAAGACAAGCCCAGGTGAGTGCGGTAACACCTCGTCCGATACCTCTTCCGGCTCCTCGGATGATGGACAATCTACTCCTCCTCCAAGCGACACAAGTACTCCTCCGGCGGAGGAAGGGACTGGTACTGGAATAACACCTCCCTCTGATGCCACAGAAGAGACTTCGCCGGTAACGGACCCAGAACCAGGCTCTCCGTCAGATGAACCCACTCCAGAGCCTGCCCCAACTCCAGATCCTGTCTCGGAGCCCACTCCAGAAGTTACCCCTATACCAGAGTCAGCACCGGGGGAAACAACAACACCCTAATGTGCTATAATCGCTTCCCATGAACTATATCCCTACCATCGGTCTGGAAATTCACGCCGAGCTTAAAACGGTGACAAAGATGTTTTGCTCGTCTAAGAATGATCCAGACGAAGCACGACCAAATGTGAACATCTGTCCTGTCTGCATAGGGCACCCCGGGACACTCCCGGTTATCAACAAGGAGGCGGTTCGTCAAGTGCTTCGTGTCGGTTATGCTGTCGGAGGAACGATTGCAGACTATACTGAATTTGATCGTAAGAATTATTTCTACCCTGACATCCCCAAGGGTTACCAATTGAGTCAGTACCAGTATCCGCTCGTCTCGGGTGGTTCTCTACATGGCGTAGCGCTTACCCGTATACATTTAGAGGAGGATACGGCGCGCTCTTCACATGATGGTGGAGAGGGGAAGAGTTTAGTAGATTTCAACCGTGCGGGAGTTCCGCTTATGGAATTGGTTACAGAGCCAGTTATTAAGAATGCACAAGAGGCCGCTGACTTTGCCCGTGAATTACAACTCCTCTTGCGTACGCTTGGAGCATCGGATGCCAATATGGAGAAAGGGGAGATGCGTGTAGAAGCAAATGTGAGCGTCAGTCTTCCTGATGCAAAACAGTTCGGCACAAAAGTAGAGGTAAAAAATTTAAACTCGTTTCGTTCTGTTGAACGGGCCATCCTCTTTGAGGTAGAACGGCAGATAAAAGCACTTGAGGCGGGGGAGACAATTATTCAAGAGACGCGCGGGTTTGATGAAATAAAGGGTATTACTTTTTCACAGCGGAGTAAGGAGTCATCACACGATTACCGCTACTTTCCTGATCCTGATTTACCAAAATTGATCATCTCAAAGATACCAGAGTTCCAAATCCTGAAAGATACCTTGCCAGAATCTCCTTCACAAAAGCGTGAACGGCTCCTTGCTATCGGCATCAAGGCAGAAGATGTAGAGATGTATGTGACGGATGCAGATCTTGGAACCTACTTTGATACGGTGAGCGCCACTCTGGTGGATGAAGAGAGTTCTCTCCTCCCACTTGCGTCAAACTACATCAGCTCTGATCTTGTAGGGATGCGAAAAACGGATACTCAAATGAATTTTCCCGATGCAGCCTATTTTGCAGAATTAGTGCGAATGATCTCGCGCGGAGAACTCTCTTCCCGTGGCGCTAAGGTACTTCTTAAATATATGGTGACAGAAAACATTTCCCCGCGCGAGCTCGCTGAAGCTAAGGGACTTTTGCAAGAGAGTGACGAGCAGGTACTTGCTGACCTCTCTCTGTCCGTCATTGCCGCACATCCAGAGGTGGTTGCACAGATTAAGGGTGGGAAAGAGGCTGCGTTCCAGCGGCTTGTCGGAGAGGGGATTAAGACGAGTGGAGGCCGCGCCAATCCACAGCTCTTTGCACAGATACTTCGTAGAAACCTCTTATAATCATCTCAGATCAAAATGTTAAACACTCGGTGTTTAACATTTTTGTAGGACTTGTCTGTACAAATTTCTTGTATTTATCAATAGAGTCAAATTGCTCCGCTATTGGTTTGTCATCCAGACATAATTTCCAACGGTTTTCGGTAGTGTAATCAAGATAACTAGACCATGGATACTGTTCGTATTCATTTTGAGTCCGTTTCATCTCTATCGGATTCCTATGTATATAAGCAGAAGTGTGGAGCAATTGTTCGTTGTCTTCTATAAGAACCGCTCGGAATGGACCCTCGAACACATGGCCGCTTTTGCTATATCTGGTATTAAAATATTTACCATAACTATTTTGTACTCGCTGTAAATATCGTGAGATACCACCCTCGACTTCTTCTGATATAAGAAGATGGAAATGGTTAGGCATGATACAAAATGCATGCAGATTGACTTCTCGTTCTCTTATGATCTTTGTGTAGGTCTTCTCAGAAATGTTAAACACTCGGTGTTTAACGAAATAAGAGGCGAAGCGTCCTATGTTAATAAATGATTCAGGAGACTGAAAATAGAGTATAAGAAACAAGAAACGGGAGTAGTCTCTCGTATCAATGAATAGTTTTTGCTTATGAACACCACGATTGACAATGTGGTAATACTCTCCTGGGACAAAATTTATTTTTCTCACCCCTCTAGTATATGTTAAACACCGAGTGTTTAACAATGCACAGGAGGAGAGGTTTGATTTTCTCTGATGTTGTATACTAGTAGCAATGGAAGCAGAGCGTCGCATCCGTGTGGCGATAAATGGTTTTGGGCGTATTGGGAGAGCTTTTATGCGCCTTGCCTACGACAACCCTGCCCTAGAGATCGTTGCCATCAATGATCTTGGCGACTTAGATAACCTTGCGTACTTATTGCGCTACGACACCGCCTATGGCAAGGCGACTTTTGAGGTCGCAGTACGGGAAGGACGCCTCTCTGTACAACAGAAAGAGCTCATGTTCGTACAAGAGAAAGATCCAGAGAAGCTCCCCTGGAAAGAACAGGATATTGATGTTGTAGTGGAGTGTACGGGACTCTTTGAGCGTTACGATAAGGCACACGCGCACATCACTGCTGGTGCAAAGCGCGTTGTCATCTCTGCTCCCGCCAAAGATGATCCTACTGGTGCAGTTACGGGGGCAACCGTACTCCTAGGTATTAATGAAGATGCACTCAAGACCTGTGTGATAAGTTCAAATGCATCCTGTACCACTAATTCGGCAAGCCCAGTAATACAGGTACTCCACGAGAGTATGGGTATAGAGCGGGCGATGCTCAATACGGTGCACGGCTACACTGCGACGCAAAAGTTGGTTGACGCCCCGGATGCAAAAGATTGGCGACGGGGGAGAGCTGCGGCACAGAACATCGTCCCATCCTCAACGGGTGCCGCCATCTCAGTTACCGAAGCAGTACCAGATCTCAAGGGCAAGTTTGATGGGATTGCACTCCGTGTCCCCGTGATAGTTGGCTCCATTGCGGATATCACCTGCCTTGTCTCTCGTGAGACGACGAAGGATGAAGTAAACGCAATCCTTACTCGTGCGGCAGGAGAAGAGCGGTGGAAGAAGCTCCTCGCGGTTACCAACGAGCAACTCGTCTCTTCCGATATTGTAGGCATTCCGTATGCTTCCCTCGTTGATCTCTCATTTACTCGAGTGATTGGGAACCTGGTAAAGGTGCTCGCGTGGTACGATAATGAGAGTGGCTACACTAACGCACTCATTGATCATGTGATTAAGGCGGGGAGGATTGCACAAACACCATCTCCATAATCTTTATGCAAATATTTATTGCCGCAGATCATGCCGGATTTGAACTCAAGCGCGAGCTCAAGGAGTTTCTTAAGGCTGCGGGATACACGGTGAATGATGAAGGATTTTTTGAACTGAATCCGGAAGACGACTACCCTGACATAGTCGCTATCGTCGCGAAACAAGTTGGGAGTAATCCTGAAGAGTACCGAGGGATTGTTATTGGTGGTTCTGGTGAGGGAGAAGCCATGTGCGCAAATCGTATTCGTGGGGTCCGTGCCGCTGTCCTTTACTCATATCAAGAAGATATTATTCGTCTCTCGCGACTTCACAACAACGCAAACATACTCTCTCTTGGCGCTCGCTTTATTTCTGCGGATGACGCAAAGCGAGCGGTTCAGCTCTGGCTTACCACCGACTTCTCCCGTGAAGAACGACATGAACGCAGAATACTGAAATTAGATGGTACCGTCTCTAGTGAAAATGAATTCTAAGGCACTCATCATCCCCTCAATTATTGCGCGGAGCTTCAGTGGTGTACGAGAAAGAATCACTCTTACAGAGCGCTTTGCCTCGTGGGTACAGCTAGATATTGCTGATGGAGGATTTGCAGGACCGGAGACATGGGATAACCCAGATGACCTCCGCGACTTTAAGAGTACCCTGAAAAAGGAAGTGCATCTAATGGTACAGGAACCAGAAAGAGTACTTCGCGAATGGATGGATGTTGCAGATCGTGTCTATATCCATTACGAAGCGACCCAGCAGATAGAAGCACTTGTGAGCACTTTTTCATCCTCACACGCAGAGTTAGGAATCGCACTCTCATTAGAGACTCCTATCTCTGTACTTGATTCATGTATCGAAAAGATACAGAGAGTGCAGTTAATGAGCATCGCTTCACTCGGGTCTTACGGGAGTCCGTTTGACGAACGGGTGTTTGAAAAAATTTCTATTTTGCGAGAGCACTATCCCTCTGTTACAATAAGTGTTGATGGAGGCGTGCGTCTTGAGATGGTGAAGCGTTTACGAGACGCAGGAGTGTCTCACCTCGTTGTTGGATCAGCAATTTTTTCTGCAGAGAATCCACAACAAGCGTACGAGGATTTTGAGCACGCGCTATCAGCTTTGTAATGGCATACCTACACGACGAAAAAATTCGCTTTCTTGAAGGGAAGTCGAACGCAATCCGCGTCTCCATCATTGAGTCGCTCCTTGAGGCAGGGTCAGGGCACACGGCAGGCCCCTTAGGCATGGCGGATGTCTTCACCTACCTCTTCTTCCATGCGCTCCGCCATGATCCAAAGAATCCCTTTTGGAATGATCGAGACCGTCTTATCCTCTCAAATGGACACATCGCGCCGGTACTCTATGCGACAATGGCGCATGCGGGTTATTTCCCCATTGACGAGCTGAAGACACTGCGCAAGTTCAGGTCGCGTTTACAAGGCCACCCTCACCGCGAGTGGCTACCTGGATTAGAGACCAGTTCTGGTCCTCTTGGTTCTGGGCTCTCACAAGCGATAGGCATGGCACTTGCCGACCGCATAGATGCGGGAAAGACTTCTCGTCACTATTTTTACGCGCTGATGTCAGATGGCGAGCAGGAATGTGGGCAAGTGTGGGAGGCGGCACAGCTTGCCGCCCGTGAAGTACTTCACAATGTGATCGCAATTATTGACCGCAATTACATCCAGATAGATGGCTATACAGAGGATGTTATGCCGCTGGATCCACTTAAGGAAAAGTGGGAGGCTTTCAATTGGCATGTAATTGAAGTGAGTGGGCACGATTTTAGTGATATTGACGCGGCGGTTGAGCAGGCGAAAGCGGTGTTTGGAAAGCCGACACTCATCATCGCCTACACCATTCCCGGGAAAGGGGTGCCAGAGTTTGAAGGTAAGTATTCTTGGCACGGCAAGACTCCGGGAAAAGAGGAGGCGATGCAGGCGCTTGCTGAATTGCGCAGTCTTAGTGGGAGGATACACAGTGATTATGAATGAGAATCTTCTTAACGCTGAACAAAAGTTAAATCCCCATCTTTTTGAAGTCGGAGTGTTTCAGGAACCTATCCGTAAGGGATATGGAGAGGGTCTCTTGCAGATGGGGAGAGAAGATGAGCGCGTGGTCGCTCTCTGTGCTGATTTGAAGGAGTCTACGATGACCCATCTCTTTGCCTCGCAGTTCCCCTCCCGTTTTATTGAGATGGGGATCGGAGAACAAAATATGGCATCCGTTGCCTCAGGTATGGCGGCGATGGGAAAGATACCTTTCATTACCTCATATGCGATGTTCTCTCCTGGGAGAAATTGGGAACAGATACGGACGACAATCTGTTATAACAATCAGAATGTGAAGATCATTGGGTCTCACGCTGGCATCTCTGTTGGTCCTGACGGTGGCACACATCAGGCGCTGGAGGATATTGCACTCACCAGAGTGTTGCCGCGGATGACGGTGATTGTGCCTGCTGACGCGATAGAAGCACGCAAAGCAACGCTTGCGGCTGCAAAGCACCACGGCCCCGTCTACATTCGCCTCGCACGAGAAAAGAGCCCTCTTATCACGAGCGATGATACGCCGTTTGAGATTGGGAAAGCTTCTGTACTCTTTGGTGGAGGAACTTCTGAACTGGTCTTTTTCGCGATGGGAGTCCTCGTGTACTACACACTCCGTGCTGCACTTGCTCTCACAAAAGAAGGAGTCTCTGTTACTGTGGTAAATGTCTCTTCAGTAAAGCCTTTAGACACAAAAATAATCTTAGATACAGTAAAAAATGCTCGTGGGGTAGTGACAGTTGAAGAGCATCAAGCCTCTGGAGGTCTGGGTGGCGCGATTGCTGAATTACTTTCGACAACTCGTCCGACTGCGATGGAGATGGTTGCTGTGAAAGATCTTTTTGGACAATCTGGTACATCACCAGAACTTTTAAAGGAGTATGGACTTGATGAAGCAGGGATTATACGGGCTGCGCAATCTCTGTTGTCCCGAACGCGAAAGTAGGTACAATAGGATGGATGGGTCGCGAATCGCATTGGCAGGATGTGAGGAAGACAGTTACACTTTCCCAGACTTTCTTCCTCCTCCGGAATGAACATACATTACTTGGGGTAATGTGGTACCTTCTTGATCCTATCTTTCTTTTTATAGTACTCTTTTTTCTATTTTCTGTACGGGAAGGCTCTACTGTTCCATTATATGCAAGTTACCTTGGCCTAGGTCTTGTCCTGTATAATTTTTTCTCAACAGTACTGGCAGAATCATCATCGCTCCTAAGGTCATATCGACATCTTCTTTTAGGTATGCAACTTTCTGTGCCAGTCATTGTCGCCGCGCTAGTACTCCGTACTCTCTATGCACACTGCATTGAGATTGTCGCGCTCTCTCTTCTCTTACTATACGAAGGAGTGTCCCTCATCTCTCTCTTTGGATACCTACCAATACTCCTTCTCTTTAGCGTATTCCTTTTCTGTCTTGCTTTCTGCGTCTCACTCTTGGGAGTATATGTTGGAGACTTGGAATACATCATCAGGTTCGGACTGCTGATTATCTTTCTTGGGACTCCTATTTTTTACCGCTCCTTCCTCTCTTTTTCTGTCCTCTCTCTTAACCCACTGGCACTCTTTGTCTCTACGACTCGTGATGTGATAGGTATCTTCCCGTCAACATCTTTCCACTCAGAATTGCTTGCCATCTTCGCCTGGTGTGCTTCAATGAGTGTTCTCGCAGTGCTCCTCCATCGTACTATCGGACAACGAATAAATGAGTATGTGTAGTGCCCATGAGACAGCTGTACGAATAGAACAGCTCAGGAAAAATTTTCGCATATCGTCTCATGGCCATGCTGGTATCATCACTCATCTCGCGTCGTTATTCCACCACAGAATTGTGTCTACTCGCATCGTCCTTTCTATCCCGTCAATACATATTTGTGAGGGAGAGCGAGTGGGAATCATTGGCCACAATGGATCAGGAAAGAGTACTCTATTGAGGACCATCGCTGGCATCTATCTTCAAGATGGCGGTACCTGTGTGCTCGCTGGTCGTGCACTCTACATTTCTGGGCACGCATTTACATTCTTTCCACGCCTCACGCTGCGCCGAAATGTGGAACTGATACTTCGCCTGTTCGGTATCGTTGGCGAGCGACTAAAGGAAGGTGTCCACGATACTATTGTCTTTTCTGGCTTATCTGCGTATGAAGAGAGTCAAATCGGGCAGTTCTCATCTGGTATGCTCGCACGGTTAGGCTTCTCATGTATGAGGCGAGTCATTCTAGAAACTGAGCCAGGGATACTCCTCTTAGATGAGGCATTTGATGTCGGGACTGATGAAGCATTTAGAGAAAGGGCGCTTCACTGGCTGTCGGGAGAAGCCATTCGTGGACATACAGTACTGTGTGTTTCGCACGATTTGGCTGCTCTCTCACTTCACACTTCTCGGATCATCGTCCTCGATAGGGGCTCGCTTGTATTTGATGGGATCCCTGATGCGGCGATTTCTACCTATAGAGCATTAGAAGAACGCATATGATGTATCACTACCTACGCTTTGTTGATCTGTTGGCTAAAACGCTTTTTGTTCTCCACTACTATCCTTCGGTTATTATTTGGCAACCTCGGCGCTTAGTCCGTGGCTTGCGACTCCTTTTCTCCTATGGAATGTTTGTTGCGTTTCAAGATGCGTACGACTTCTTGACTTCTGTCAGTGCCCGTACAGTACGGGATCATTCCACGCTATTACTACCAAGAGTCTCATACCCAAAAAGTGATATACCTATTATCTTTTCTCAGGAAGATTGTCCGCTAGTGAGCATTATTATCTGTTGTCGGAACCACTGGGAGTATACCGAGACATGTCTACGCGCCATTCACCAACATACATATGCAGTCTCGTATGAGTTAATCATTGTTGATGACGGCTCTGATGATGATCCTGCCCTACGAGTACAGGCAGTCAGGCATGCGATACACATCCGACACGAACAAAGCCTCGGTTATCTTTTAAGTGCTCGAGAGGGAGCACAACATGCGCGTGGGACTTTTCTGGTCTTTCTCAATAATGATACTGTGCCTCAAGCAGACTGGCTCCGCCCATTGGTACAAGTACTTGAATCTGATCCAGATGCGGTCATTGCTGGGCCGCTTCTCTTGTCTCCTAATGGACATATCCAAGAAGCCGGTGCCCGTATCTTGCCAGACGGCTGGACGGCACAGCACGGGAGAGGAGACCTACCACTTGCTTCAGAGTATCAGAATGTGCGTCAGGTTGATTATGTCTCTGGAGCTGCTCTTTGTGTTAGACGCACTTTTTGGGAAGAAGTTGGTGGTTATGACATCCGCTTCACCCCAGCTTACTATGAGGATACCGACCTTGCCTTGCAAGCCTTGACATTAGACAAGCGCGTATTATACCAGCCACGCTCGCGAGTCGTACACTCGGAGCATGCATCGTACGGAGACTCTGGAGATTATGCAGTACGTTTTCACGTTAGGCAGAGACGCCCGTTATTTCTTGCGAAATGGAGACAGATCCTTCCCTCGCTTAAGACGGAGAAACATATTCACCGGTTTGGAAATGAAGCACGACGTTCAGCCCCTGTGGTTGTCGTACTTGATCGTTTTATACCACGCCCTTCAGAAGATGCAGGATCTCGTTGTACATTCCACTACTTAACCTTACTCGCATCCATCGGATGTACCGTTGTGTTCATCCCCCAAACAGATACCGGACTTGATTCCATCTCTCCTGCGATTCAGGAAATCGGTATCGAGCTCGTCCATAGGGGTAATGCCCGAGCATGGGCGGCACTCTATGGGAAGGGTGTGGATGTCGTGCTCTGTTTTCGTACCTCAGTTATGGCTGATCTCGGTGAAGAATTACGCCTTCACATTCCGGCGCCATTCTTTTTAGTCATTACTGATATCGCCTCTCTTCGAGAGGAACGAAAAATTGCATTTCTCGCCACAGATCCTACGGTATCGTCACTTTCTTTTCGTATAGAAGAGGATGCTGTCTGTCCTCGTGTCTCGGGGATATTTACCCATTCGACCTTAGAAAAAAGTATCATTGAAGAACGGTATCCGCATGTACCAGTCGCTCTCCTTCCGATCTTTATTGGGAATGTGACAGCTTCCACTACGATGAAGCGTGCGCCAGTCGTTCTCTTTGTAGGGGGCTTTCTACACGAGCCAAACCGTGATGCCCTCACATGGATCGTTGATGAATTATTCCCTGATCTCCACTCAATGTTACCAGAGGCACATCTTGTTGTTGCTGGTTCGTTCATACCGCTTGAATATGTTGAGCGAGCTCCAGGCATTCATTTTGTTCATTTTCCTGATGAACGGGCACTCGACAATTTGTATCACTCTGCAACCGCTGTCATTGCTCCACTCCGTTTTGGTGCCGGAGTAAAAGGAAAGATTTCAGATGCACTCATCCATGGTGTACCTGTAGTGACTACTACTGTCGGAGCAGAAGGTTTTTGTGGGACAGCACCTTTTCTTATTGCTGATACGAGAGACGAATTTGTCTCTTCTATCGTGCGCCTCTGCACAGATCTCAGGCTGTTAGAGACTATGCGGCATCAGTCGTGCGAGTATGCAGAAACTTATTTCTCTCCACGCAGTGCCATTTCTGCTCTAAGAGAGCTCATACCCTGTATCCCTGATCCGACCCACCACTCTCTCCGTGTCATTGTCAATCAGCGAGAAGATAGATCTCTCATTCACGGCCCTCTTATAAGTGTCATCATGCCAGCGTGGCGATCCACCGCACTCTTTTTACAGGAGGCGCTTCAATCATTGCGAAATCAGGAGTATCAGCAGTGGGAACTATGCATTGCGACATCAGAGCTTGATGATGAAGCACGAGAGGCGTTGCAACGCATGGCGTACGCTGATACTCGTATTCGCATCATCCCTCTCACGAGTAACCTCGGCATTTCTGGGAATACAAATGCCGCGCTCTCCCATGCGCGTGGCTCATATGTCGCATTCATGGATCACGACGATCTACTTTACCCTCATGCCCTTGCCGAGTGCGCTCGAACGATTATCCGTACTGGCGCGGATATCGTATACTCAGACGAATCAATCATCTATGAAGACGGGACATTGAAGCAGTTCGCATATAAACCAGATTGGTCGCCGGAGGCGTTCCTCTCTGCAAATTACTTCGGCCATCTTGTCTGTATGAGTCTGTCGTGTGTCCATGCCACAGGCTGCCTTTCAATACAGCACGATGGAGCACAAGATTTTGACTTTCTCCTGCGCGCAACGCGCCTGACTAAGAGTATCGAGCACATCCCTCTCGTGTTGTATGCTTGGCGTGCACACAAGCTCTCTACTTCGTATAGCGTCTCTGTAAAGCCATATGTCTCTAGTGCCATTATCGCTGCAGTAAGCGATGAACTTACACGAAGAGGTAAATATGCAGAGGTCCATCTCCATTCTGCTGAGACATGTCGCGTACGCATCCATTACCATATGGTGACGCAGCCTCAGATTGATGTTATCGTGCCCAGCTGTAACGCCCAGATGCTGTCAGAATGCCTAAGTCGGATCTATGATTTCAACCAGCATGACCATCTCTATGTGACGGTCATCAATCATGGCGCTAGAGAGGATATTACGCGTACTTGTGCAACTTTTCCACACAATATGGTGCGAGAGCTTCAAGTTGACCGGCCTTTTAATTTTTCTTTGTTCTGTAACCAGGGTGCTCAAGGAGGTAAGGGGGATACCATCCTTTTTCTAAATGACGATGCGTGGGGTATGGAGCATAATTGGATCACTGTTCTTGCTGAACATTTTGAAAGCTCAGAACATATCGGTGTAGTTGGGGCGCGTCTCTGGTATCCCAATGGGTATTTACAAGAGTATGGTATCGTTATGGGCCTAGGTCCAAGACATATCGCATACAATGCGTATCGTTGTATGAGTAAAGCAGATATTGATGCGGAACATCTTCCGAATATTCCTCGTGAATTTTTAGCTGTCACCGGAGCGTGTTTGATGACGAGGCGAGATCACTGGAAAAAGATTCACGGATTTGATAGTGCACTTCCTGTCGCGTATAATGATGTTGATTTTTGCCTCCGTCTTCGTCGTGTCGGATACTCAGTACTCGCAACCCCATATGTCAATCTCATTCATCATGAATCTTCCTCTCGTCCTTTCGGGGCATCTCCTGAGAGTACAATATTGATGTATCGTCGATGGCGCAGGTACTGTGAGTATGACCCTTATCTTACTCCGGATGCGATCCGTCTCGGCCCTTTTGATGATCTATAAGATGCCGGATACATTCATCCTGTAAGCGAGTACATACTTTGGCAATATCAAAATGATAGGCGTGTTGCTGTGATTGAATACAGAAAGGAACTGGATCTTGGGAGATGGTCCGCACTGCTCGCATGAGCTCCTCTGGGGTAATTGGTGTGATGCGTATCCCTGTTCCCTCAATGACCGTCTCTTGGTATCCTCCCTCATCGCTCGCGATGACAGGTTTGCCACTCGCCATCGCCTCCAGGACGGTGAGCCCAAAATCTTCGTCATGCGAAGTTGTGATGAAGCCGCGGCATCCCGCGTAGAGCTCGCGGAGTTCCTCGTCTTCCACCCAACTCTTTACCTGTACATTCGCGGGAAGTGAGTGCATGATTTGCGTCGCGTACTTTCTAAAATGAAGGGAGCGTTCGTAGCTTCCCACGATGAGTAGCTGTTTTTCCGGCATTTGCCGGAAGGCTTCTACCTGAATGTCGACTCGTTTATGTCCAATGAGACGATTGACCGAGAGCCAATATCCGTGATCCCCAGTATTATAATAGAGCGATGCGTCGATGGGCGGGTAGATAATTGGCGTCTCTTGATGAAAAAAACTGCGTATGCGCGCCTGTACGGTACCTGAAGTAGCAATGATGCCATCTATGTGTGAAAGAATAGATAAGTTATTCTTACGGTGCCTTCGAACCCACCAATCATAAATGGATCTGCTGTACCAAGGGACGGTATTTGCCCGCGTCTCCTCGTAGAGGTCCCAGAGCTCTCGCGCAGGGGAGAACACATACCATACGATGGGACGATTGTGGAGCGCAGCGCCAATTGCCCAATCTCCAGCAATGATGTACATATCATAACGATTTCCCAATGATAGACGGCTGAAGTGGTATGTGGTTGCCTCTTGGCGTAATGGCGCGTTTATGGGAACATGTCCGATTGAAAAGATATTTTTGGTATCAAAACCCATCCGATGAATTTTTTCTGCATCAATGTTTGTAGTATAGATATCTGCTCCAAGTTCTCGCGCGAACAGGAGGCTAACTTTCTCTGCTCCTCCAATGTTATCTAAGTAATTATGAAAAATAGCGATGCGCATATCTTAACGGAATATCATCGTGCTGATTAGATGTAGATGACGGAACCCGTCAGTAAAAGTGCGCAATTTTGAAACCCCAAGGCGTCTCGTGTATATAGTAGGGTAGCGTACAATAGATAGCCCAGCACGACTTGCTTTGATGTACAGTTCGGAAATGAATTCCATACCTGTGCTTGTACAGTGAAGTTTTGCCAATGAGTCTTTTTTTATTGCGATGAATCCAGACTGTGTATCTGCCACAGGAACACGAAAGATGGTACGGAGGAGGAGAGAAAAAAATGGATTTCCGCAAAAGCGATGCATGAGCGGCATGACATTCCACTGGTGTAGTACCCGTTCCCCGACTACCATATCAGCATCTCTGAGTGTGGCGACTAGAGCAGGGACATCAGTAAGCGTGTAACTATTATCCGCATCTGCGAGTATGAGTACCGTGCCGTGCGCAGATGAAAAACCCGTTCTACAAGCGGCGCCATACCCAACATTCTCTTCTTGTACGACACGTGCTCCACACATGTGTGCAATATGCGCACTCCGATCGTCACTTTTGTTATCCACTATAAGGATTTCTGCGTCCGGACAGACAGAGTGAATCTTTTCTATACAGTGCCCAATACCCAGTTCTTCATTACGGCATGGGAGTATGATGGAGATGTTATTCTTTAGTATCATAGATATAGGTTCCTTTTGCGTATATTTGTATCCATCCGCAGGTGAGCCTGTCGTTTGAGAGAATATAGCGGACGCGAGGATTCTCTAGGAGAAAATCTCTTTTTTCTGCACAATTTTCTCCGTGCATAAAGGTATCATTTATGCTGCGCTTACCATCAAACACTAAGGATGCAACTGGCTCATGTCCTGACAGTGGATATATAGATACCGATGGAAGTGCCTCTGCCATCACTAGACCCTCTGGATACTCGCGGAGGGTGCGGAGTGCATGATACTCCGCATCAGTAATGGTGTAATAGAGCTCACTCCTCGGTGGAAGCCTCCAATATCCATACAAAGATCCTGCACTGGTACAGATGAGAACAAACGCGATCCCACTACGAGCGGGGGTACTTGGGACATATTTCCAGATGAGGGAAAATAGGTAACCCAGCCCATATGCACTCAAGAGCGGCAACCCAATCGTGAAGTAGTATAGGTTTCTTTGATAGGGGGAGAGAAAAGATATGCCG
This sequence comes from uncultured Candidatus Saccharibacteria bacterium, assembly GCA_964401135.1. Classification (GTDB taxonomy): domain Bacteria; phylum Patescibacteriota; class Minisyncoccia; order Phycocordibacterales; family UBA9988; genus UBA9988. The sequence continues at coordinate 54,973 of CAYNXC010000001.1, read as the reverse complement.
GTCACCTTGAATATGACAATAGAGATAATGAGTGTCGCGGGGAGAAGGAGAAATAGCGTATACCGACGATGTTCTTTCTGAATGACGAGTGCGATACTTCCGATGACTGCAAGGATATATCCGATAACACTGTACAGCTCAAACAATGAGTTCTCCATTTCTACCACACCCCATCCATACCTAAACTGTATGAGAGAAAAAAGTTGTACGAGATCACTGGTAAACGATCCGGGGAGCAGCCAGATAAAAAAGGACATTCCACCGATGAGCACCACAATAAGCGCGCCCACATATCTGCGGTACTCCATAAACTGTTCACGCCGCAGTACTGCATAGACGAAGAGCGCGGGAAGGCTCATCAATGCAGAGACGGCGTGGACGGGAATAAGTAGCGCGAAAAGAACAATTCCAATGCGCAGGTGCGTAACACTCCTTTCTTCAATTGCACGGTAGAAACAGTAGAGGTACGCATAGACAAGCGGGATCGCAAACGATAGCGGGGTGAAGAACCATAATCCGGTTACATTCACATTTGATGTAATGGTTGCGAAAAAAAAGAGTGCCGCGAGCCCGGTCCAGAATGATGCACTGATGCGATAGCTCAAAAAGAATATCGCGGATGCCCCAATCATTGCCACGAGCGCAGGGAGGAATCGGTATACCATCACGAGATCGGTTATGGTGCTTACGAGAAAAAGAAAGATGTGGAACCCAATCTCGGCACTCTGGAAAGAGAGTGTGTACGCGCCACTTCCCATGCGGAGTGCTTGCGAGATGTGGTGCCATTCATCAACATGGAACGGGTATGGGTAGTGAAGGTGTGGCGAGTATACTATGAGTCCCACACAGGATATGGATACGAAGAGTAGTACTTTCTGCCATCCCTTCATACACTCATCGCTTTTCTGGAGTAAACTCTGCTGGAGCTGTGCGTAAGAACTCTTCTATTTCGGCTTGGGAGAGTAACCCCTCTTGTGCACCTATTTTTTGTACAACAGACATAGAGTTAACGGGTGCCCAGTGGAGCGCCTCCTCCACATCTTTTCCTAATGCGAGTGCTGCAGTAAAGGTAGAAGAAAATGCATCCCCTGCGCCAGTGCGCTCGAAGGGTGGCTGTGGGTCAGGGTATGGTGGCATAAAGAGCGCGGCACTGGTGTATGAATCATAACAGTAGGCACCGCGTGGTCCATCAGTGATGACCGCAATTTTCGGCCCGAGTGCAGAGATGGCGCGCGCGAGTGTCATCCCATCCTGTTCACTATTTCCTAAAATAGTACGCGCCTCGTCAGTGTTGCAGAAAAAAACCTCCGTCCGCGCATACAGTGCGGCAAGTTTCTCCTTTCCTATTTTGATTTGGAAGGTACCGGGCTGAAAAGCGAGCCTGATGTCTGGGTGTGAATTCAAGTATGCACTTATGGCCTCATGGTAGGGGAGGGAATGCTCGCCGAGAGAACTCAAATATACCCAGCGCGGAGATCCTATGTCTGGGAAGATGTACGGATATTCCTCATGCTTGATGAGGATGGTGCGCTCATCCTTAAACCAGAGTACATAGTGGTAATTTGTCTGCTTACCTTCATGAGTGCGTACGAAGGGAGTCTCTACCCCTTCTTTAGTGAGAGAGGCGAGGCATAGTTCCCCATTATCATCAGCACCAAGATCGGTGACGAGAGCTGTAGAGAGGCCGAGTCGAGCCGCCGCGACCGTAGCATTGGGACTATTTCCCACTGAGGGGAGCACAGTAACCGACTCGTAGGGGATCTTAGAACCATTCACGAGGCAGAGTTGCTCTATGCCCTCTTCGGTGTATATGTTTGCTTGGATAAGGCGGATAAATGCGTCTACAACGATGTCTCCAATGGCGACGAAATCATACTGCTTCATCCCCGGATTATATCATGAGAAGGCCTTGTGTTAGAATAATCCTATGGTGAGTTTACGAGAAAGTATTGCCGACGCAGAGGTGCGAGGCATTGCCCTTGGTCACTTTAATATCTCAAACATTGAGGGGCTCCACGGAGTTTGTAATGCCGCTCGCGCGCTCAAACTCCCCGTGGTCATTGGCGTGTCTGAAGGCGAGCGAGATTTTATTGGAGTACGGCAAGTGGTGGCGCTTGTTCAGAGTCTTCGGAGTGAGTATGGGTACCCCATATTCCTAAACGCAGATCATACATATTCAGTCGATCGGGTGAAGGAGGCGATTGATGCCGGATTTGACTCTGTTATCTTTGATGGAGCGGAACTTCCTTTGGCAGAGAATATTGCCAAAACGAAGGAATGTGTGGCTTATGCGCGGAACTCCGGACGAGATATATTAGTAGAGGGAGAACTTGGCTATATTGGTAAATCTTCAAAGCTCCTTGATGAGGTACCGGAGGGAGCAGCACAGAGCGCGGAGACATTTACTACTCCGGAAGATGCGATGCAGTTTGTGAAAGAGACGGGAGTAGATCTCCTAGCTCCTGCGGTGGGGAACATCCACGGGATGCTTAAGCACAGCAAGGATCCTCATCTAGACATTCCACGGGTAAAGGCTATTCGTGAGGCAGCAGGGGTGCAGCTCGTGCTCCACGGGGGTTCGGGTACACCCGATGAGGATTTTGTCGCGGCAATTAAGGTGGGGGTTTCAATGGTACACATTTCTACAGAACTGCGTGTTGCCTTTCGCGACGCGGTTAAGCTTTCGCTCCAAGAGAATCCTGATGAAGTTGCCCCCTACAAAATTATGCGAAGTGCCGTTTTAGCTATAGAATCCGCCACCTCCGCCCGTCTGAAGTTATTTAATAATCTATTATAAGATTATCTCATAAGGATTTTAGATATATGCCATCTATAAGATCTGTATTAGCGGGTGTTCTTTTTGGTGTCGTATATGTGGGGATACTTCATATATTACTTCCATTTTCATTATCCATCTCCGCAGCTCCTTTACTTGGTATCCCTCTCTCTAAAATAGTATTAGCCCTTCTAAACGGGCTTTATACACCCTTATCTGTACTCGAAGATATTTTTGAAACATACACCATGGCATGGTATGAGGTCTTGTATGTAGCAATTATTCTAGGGGTTATCTCTGCCTTTCTTTATAGAAGCCTCTCATCAAAAGGAGTTGTCTGGAAAAAAACAGCGACTTTTTCATTTGTCCTTGCGATTTCAGTGATTCTCTATTTTATTGGAATAATGACAGGGAATGCGAATGATGTCAGTGATCTAGGAACTTCAGACGATAGCTTGGAGACAAGCATACAGATTCCCGAGTAAAGATTATCCATCAAGAAAAATAATTATTTTTTTATTGTTGCGGTCTTGGTTCTCTTTCCCTTCGTTTTTGTCTGGTATTTATTAGGGGCAGGTAGACAGTATTTCTTTCTTTGTTAAACACTCGATCCTTTGTTAAACACCGAGTGTTTAACATTTTGACTTTTTGGGTTAGGGCGGTATAATGGCCGCCGTGATTACACTTGCAGCAACAAAGAGAGATATTTATGGGAAGGCCCTCACCGCGAGCCGCAAAGAGGGGCTCTTGCCTGTTGTGGCCTACGGACGCAAAGAGGAATCCGCCTCATACTTTGTCGCACTTCCTGATTTCAAGAAGGTATACCGTGTCGCGGGCGAGTCCTCGGTTATTACACTCAAAACCCCCACTGGTGATGTAGATGTACTCATTCACGAAGTGGAGAAGAACCCTTCTACTGGCGAATTTATCCACATTGATTTCTATGCAATTGAGAAAGGTAAGGCGCTCCAGGTCTCGGTCCCGATTGTCTGGGAGGGTGATGCCCCTGCGGTAAAGCTTGGCGGTATTGTGGTGAAGGTACTCCACGAGCTGGAGGTTGAAGCGCTCCCCAAGGATCTCCCCCACGAGATCACTGTTGACCTAGGTGTGCTGGAGACATTAGAAAGCCAAATTATGGTGAAGGATCTCTCTCTCCCCACAGGAGTGAAGGCCGTTGCTGACCCAGAAGATATCGTTGCGGCACTCACCGTTGCCAAGGAGGAAGAGGAGACCCCGACGATGGACATCTCTCAAATTGAAGTAGAAAAGCGCGGCAAGCAAGAGGAAGAGGCAGAAGCAAGCGGCGAGTAGACTCTCGCCGTTTTTGCTATACTAAACTCATGTCTCACACAAGGATGCCCCTGCCTTTTTTCCTTGCCATAGTTATCGCATCCTTTACGCCACTTATTTATGGAGAGGCGGCACTTACTGTTGAAGAGCGGAAAAAGAATCTGGAATCAGAACTGGCAAAGGTAGAAGCAGAGATTGCTGTCCAAGCAGAGTTGCTCAAGAGTAAGCGCAAAGAGACAGCCTCAATAGAGCGTGACATCGCTATTTTGAATGCACAGATAAAACAGGCACAGTTAGAGATTAAAGCACGCAGTCTCGCTATCTCTACTATCAGTAAGGATATTGGCACGAAAGAGAAAACCATCCTCACTCTTGAAGAAGAACTCGCTATTCGCCGTGAGTACTTAAAGCGGCTCCTGCAAGACTCTCAAGAGTACGAGTCATCCTCACTACCCGAGGTTTTACTTGGCAATGAGCAATTTTCTGATTTCTATAGTGCAGTTGATTCCATCCAAACGGTGCAGACCGATATCCGTGACTCCATGGATGTTATCCGTGGTACCAAGCAAAAAACACAAGTTGAAAAGCAGAGTTTGGAAGAGAAGAAGGTAGCAGAAGCAAGCGCAAAGCTGGAAATTGAGTCAAAGAAAAAAGAGGTAGAGATGCACGAGAAAGATAAACAGGGGATACTCTCGGTATCAAAGACACAAGAAGCCGCATATTCAAAAGTGCTTACGGAACGCCGTCAGCGAGCCGCGGATATCAGGAGTGCCCTCTTTGCTCTCCGTGACTCTAGTGCTATCCCTTTTGGTAAAGCCTTAGAATTTGCAAATGCCGCATCCGCAAAGACGAGCGTCCGTCCCGCGTTCTTACTGGCCATCCTTACTCAGGAGACAAATTTGGGTAAAAATATTGGCACCTGTAACCGGCCGGGAGATCCTGTCTCAAAACAGTGGAGGGCGATTATGCCAGGGCCGGGTGATAACTCTAAACGCGATGATGAGTCAGTATACCTGCGTATAACCAAAAAACTCGGTCTGGACCCAGAGTCTATGCCCCTCTCTTGCCCGATGGGGAATGGCTGGGGCGGCGCGATGGGGCCTTCACAGTTCATCCCTACCACTTGGGCCTCGTATGAGGCAAAGATTGTCGCGGCAACGGGGCATAATCCACCGAACCCATGGGAGCCAGAAGATGCCTTTATGGCTTCAGCCATCTATCTATCTGAACTTGGAGCCTCACGGCAGACTTTTGCAGCAGAGCGCGAGGCGGCACTGCGCTACTACGCGGGGGGTAATTGGTCCAAGCCGAGCAATGCCTTCTACGGCGACAGTGTGATGAAAATTGCCACGAATATCCAACAGAATATGATCGACCCCTTGCAGGATCTCTAGTTTGCTGGTATGCTTGCCTCCGTGAAAAAAGAAATTCATCCAGACTACCATACTGACGCGAAAGTGACCTGTTCTTGCGGTAATACCTTTACCGTAGGATCCACTAAACCTGAGATAAAAGTGGAAATCTGCAGTGCCTGTCACCCCTTCTTCACTGGCAGTGAGAAGGTGATGGACACTGCTGGCCGCGTAGAAAAATTCCGTGCTCGCCTTGCTGCTGGGCAGGCTCGTGCCGCTAAGGCCTCTCCTCGTACTCCCAGAAAGACTAAGACCTCGGCAGAATAGGGGGCAGATTCTCATCTTTTGCCTATGGATGTTTCAATTTTTCGAAGTGATGCAAAGACGGCGTACTTGGCTGTGCGTTTTGATGAGCTGGAAGCAAAGATCGCAGAACTCACGCGCGTTGCAGATAGTGATGCAAATCTCCGTGAGATGGCAGACGATGAGATCAAGAGTATGCGCGCCGAACAGGAAGAGCTATATAAACATATGCAAGAAATTACCGCTCCTGAAGATGGTGAAGGAGCGCAAGCAGGTGGCCTCATCTTAGAAGTGCGTGCGGGTGCTGGCGGAGAGGAGGCGGCCCTCTTTGCACAAGAGCTTGCAGAGATGTATCAAAAATTTGCTGTTGTGCGCGGCTACCGTGTGAACACGATTGATGAATCGTTCGCAGAGATGGGTGGCTATAAAGAGGCAGTCTTTGAGATAAAGGGCAATGGTGCATACGATGATCTCCGCTACGAGATGGGGGTGCATAGGATCCAGCGCATCCCCGCAACAGAAAAGCAGGGGAGAATCCATACTTCTACTGCATCTGTGGCAATCTTGCCGTTAGCCCGAGAGGGGGAAAGGACAGACATAAAGCCAGAGGATATTGAAATTGAATTCACCCGTTCTGGAGGCGCTGGCGGGCAGAATGTGAATAAGGTGGAGACAGCAGTGCGCCTCACACACAAGCCGACGGGGATTGTTGTGCGTTGTCAGAGTGAACGGAGCCAGAAGAGTAATCGCGAGAAGGCTATGCTCATCCTTTCTGCAAAGATTAAAGCACAAGAAGAAGAGTCATGGGCAAAAAATGCCGCGGAGGAGCGGCGTAATCAAATAGGTACCGGAGATAGGTCAGAGAAGATACGGACCTACAATGTACTCCAAGATCGCATCACTGACCATCGCATCAAACAATCTTGGCATAATATTGAGAAGATACTTGCTGGGGGGCTTGAGCCCGTTGTAGAAGCGCTCCGTCTTGCGGCTGCGGGCGACACCCATGTGGATAAGTAAGCCTTCTAATATCTTCAAAAGTGGTATGATGTGATGATGATAAGGAAACATCATGCGCTTCTCTCTCTATTATCCATAGCATTTATCAGTAGCTTCCTGGTCGCGACACCAGCTCTTGCAGGGACAAAACATAATGTCTACGGCTGGGCATGGAGTTCAAACATCGGATGGATCAGTTTTAATAATTGTTCCAACCCAACGGTGCCCGGTTCGTGTTCCGGAGTGGATTATGGAGTATCAATCAGTAACACAGGGGATATGTTAGGCTACGCATGGAGCCCTTCTATCGGATGGATAAGATTCGGTGGGCTCGATCCAAGTGGGAGCGATGGGGGCATATTTCCAATAGCAACTGGTAATACTCGAAGTGATGCAGTCCTAAATTCAAATAATCAAATCTATGGATGGGCTCGCGCGTGTGAAGTATATAAAAATGGATGCTCCGGATCTTTAAAGGATTCTGAGGTTAAGGTGGTTGATGGGGTTGAACTAGGCGGATGGGATGGGTGGATTTCGCTAAGGGGTAACCCAGGATATGGGATTACTAAGAGTGCTCTCTCTAGCTCTGGCACGCTAACTATCTCTGCGCTCCGTGGTTTTGCTTGGGGGGCATTAAACCTTGGATGGATTAAGTTTGACTCGCTCACCACTGCTCAAGCCGCATCAGTAAATGGCGGATGTCCGGGTGTGTGTATGGTGACTACCAGAACAGTAACACCTGCGATACAGCTTAATACTCTTGTATCGGGATCCGGAAAGGGAACTGTCAGCGGCACCGGTATCAATTGTGGAACAGATTGTTCAGAATCCTTCCCTATCTCACCCGTAACCCAAGTGACGCTTACCGCCACAGCGGATCCCGGATCAACCTTTGACGGATGGGTATTTTCTAGTAATACATCTACATGTACCCAAGCAAGAGGGACTGAAATAGGAACCACCTGCTCAGATATTCTGATGAATGAGTCAAAGATCGTAGCAGCAAAGTTCAGTAAAAAGGCATCAGCATCTGCAACTCTTACTGTTGATACAGATGGGAGAGGAAAGGGAACTGTCAGCGGCTCCCGTATCAATTGTGGAAAAAATTGTTCAGAATCCTTTACCATCACCTCACCAGCGACCAAAGTGACGCTTACCGCCACAGCGGATTCCAAATCAACCTTTGACGGTTGGGCATCTACATGTACCCAAGCAGGAGGGACTGAAAATAGAAGCACCTGCTCAGATATTCCAATGGATAAATCAAAGACTGTGACTGCACGGTTTGATTTGAGGGGAGTATCACTCGTAACACTTACTGTGGATAAGAAAGGGGACGGATCTGGAACTGTCAGCGGCTCCGGTATCAACTGTGGAACAAATTGTTCAGGATCCTTCTTTAAGCTCTCACCCGTAACCAAAGTGACGCTTACCGCCACAGCGGATTCCAAATCAACCTTTGACGGTTGGGCATCTACATGTACCCAAGCAGGAGGGACTGAAAATAGAAGCACCTGCTCAGATATTCCAATGGATAAATCAAAGACTGTGACTGCACGGTTTATACAAAATACTGTGACTACAGATGTATGTAGAGAAGCGGTTGTTAGTTGCACAAAAATGAATAGTCAAGGAAGTTCAGTGCCTTGCAGCGAAGTCCATCCTATAATTACGATAAACACCGCCTCCGCAACTCTCGTGGGGAGCCCTACTTATAGTATCTCTACAAATCGTACTGGGGTAAAGTTAGACGTATCAAATACATCAAATACAACAGTAGGACTTATTGGAGAGTTCAGTTCTGACGGCGGTCAAACTTGGGAAGTCGGTGAGTGGACTTCGACAGACAAATCAAGACAAGTATCTCTCCGGCTAAAATTGACTAATAGTAATACACAATCTTCTACTCAAAGTTTTAACTTAAATAAAAGTGTAAATAGCAAAGTCTGTGACCCATATGTATATTACTTCAGGGTCGATAATACGAATACTGGGAATAAATCCATGCCTCAGTGAGAGATAAATCTTGCAACAGACTGAGCTTTGTGCTAATCTGCTGGTGCAAAAATGAATACCAATAAAGAAGTACTGACCGCAGTGGAGGATCTCTTTAAGACCGGGGCCCATTTTGGGTACTCGCGGAGCCGGAGGCACCCATCAGTTAAGCCTTATATCTTTGGGGTTAAGAACCGAGTCCAAATTATCGATCTTGAGAAGACAGCAGAGCAATTGGATGCGGCACTCGCCTTTGTTAAGAAGCTTGGTGCAGAGGGTAGAACTATTCTCTTTGTGGGTAATAAGCTGGAGGCAGAGCGACCTATGCAGGTTGTGGCAGATATGACTGGTATGCCATATGTAACCGAGCGCTGGCTTGGCGGCACACTCACCAACTGGAGTGAGATGAAAAAGCGTGTTGCTCGTATGCGTGATCTGAAAGACAAGCGTGAAAAAGGCGAGCTCTCGGTCTACACTAAGAAAGAGCGCGGTACCATTGATAAGGAGATCGCAAAATTAGAGCGCTACTTTGCAGGCATTGATCGGATGGAAAGACTTCCCCATGTTCTCTTTGTTGTTGACTCTGAGCACGAAGCAATCTCGGTAAAAGAGGCAAGCGATCTCAAGATCCCAGTTATGAGTATCTCGAGTGTTGATTGCGACATTACTAAGGTGCAGTACCCAATTGTGGCGAATGATGCCTCACGCGAGACAATTGATTATATTAGTCACCTCGTTGCGCATGCCTACCTTGATGGGAAAAAGAGTATCGTCAGTACTCCTTTAGAGAATGCATGATCTCCACAAGTGATATAAAAGAATTGCGAGAAGAGACAGGTATCTCATTTGCCCAGTGCAAAAAAGCGTTAGAGGACTCTGGGGGTGATAAAGCAAAGGCCTTAGCAGCTCTACGAGAGCAGAGTGAGACCATTGCGGAAAAAAAGTCATCGCGTGAAGTGAAGGCAGGAGTAGTGAGCGCCTATGTCCATGCGACGGGTACCTTAGGAGCAATGGTGGAGCTCAACTGTGAGACTGACTTTGTTGCCAAGAATCCAGAGTTTGTCACTCTTGCTCGCGATATTGCCATGCACATTACTGCCTCTGCCCCAGTAGACCAAACAGAGCTCCTTGTACAGCCTTTTATTAAAGATGCATCGCTTACTATAGATGCGCTTATTAAATCCTATATCCAAAAGTTTGGGGAGAACATCACACTTGCTCGTTTTGTCCGCTTCACGCTTCTAGGAAATTGATGTATTTTATTTTATGTTGTGGTACCTCACCATTGCGTTTATAGCAGGATGTGCTGCATTCACCGTGTGGGGAGCCCGTCTCATGTCTCTGCGGCGAGGAGCCGTACTTGCTCAGCACAACTTCTTTGTACGACGAGAACTCAAGGCAAAAGCACTCGATCTCTACGAGGAGTATTTACGAAATATCGTCTCCACCTCTCTCTCTCGTACTCGCAGTGCCATCCTTGTTGTGCTGAAGTGGGTCTATGTTAAACTCAGGAACAGCACAGGTTCCTTGGAGCAACGCTTTATTGCACTCATGAATATGGTGCGAGGAAAGGGGGTAGAGAATACCGCCGTGTTACCCTCCAAGTTTCTTGGGGAGTTGAAAGAACATAAAGATGGCTTAGAGCTCCCCGCGGATCAGTAATACTTTGCCACCTTAGCTCAGTCGGTAGAGCAACTGTTTTGTAAACAGTAGGTCCTCGGTTCAAATCCGAGAGGTGGCTCACTTTCAATGCGACTCACTTCATCCTATAATAGCTCCATCATGAAGAAGGTTGGCCATCTCCATCCGCTCTCACAGATTATATACACCGCAGGGCGTTACTTTAAAGACCTTGGTTTTACAATCGTAGAGGGTCCAGAGATTGAGAGTGAGCACTACAATTTTGATGCGCTCAACATTCCAGCAGATCACCCTGCCCGTGCGATGCAAGACACTTTTTATCTGAAAAGCTTACCCTCCGTAGCCTTGGCAAAGTATGGGAGACCTCTCTTGCGTACTCACACCACATCAGTAGATGCCCACTTTCTTGAAGAGCACGAGCCGCCGTTCCGGATCATGGTGCCGGGGCGCGTCTTTCGTAACGAGGCGACTGACGCAACGCACGAGGCGCAGTTTTACCAAATTGACGGACTCGTGGTTGCCGAGGATGTGCATCTAGGCCATCTCAAGTCGCTTTTAGAAGGATTTTATCGTCATATTTTTGGAGCCGATCTAGAGTTCCGCTGGAGGAGAAGTTTTTTTTCCTTCGTTGAGCCGGGAGTGGAACTTGATATTAAGTGGGGAGGTAAGTGGCTAGAGGTAGTGGGAGCGGGGATGCTCCACCCTAACGTGTTTACAGCAGCTGGTCGCGACCCTGGGCGATGGCGTGGGCTTGCTTTTGGCACAGGACTGGATCGCATCGCCATGATTAAATATGGTATTAACGATATCCGTCTCTTCTACTCGGGCGATACCCGCTTTCTAAGACAATTTTAACATGCGTATATCGTGGAATGAGTTGAATCAGTATTTTACAGAGCCTCTCCCTGCTCCAGATAGTGCGGTGCCGATACTTACTGATTCTTTCTGCGAAGTCGAGTCGGTAGAGCAGACAGGAGATGATTGGATTGTAGAGGTCAAAATATTACCTGACAGGAGTGATGCCAAAACTCCGGAGGGTTTTGCTCGAGAACTCTCTGCGCTTATGGGCTGGACAATGAAAGAGGGACTTGTCGTTGTTACTGATGAACAGCGCGCGCGTATGACTATTGAATTCACCCCAGAAAAACTAAACGAGATTCTCGGATTATCACTGAGTAATCAAGAGCTCACTCAGTACCTCGCGCGAGTGCGTATTGGACTCCGTGGCTATGAGAAGAAGAGCTTCGCATACATCCCTCACGACCGCGCTGATGTGAATTGTGTGGAGGATCTCGCGGATGAGGTGATGCGCCTCGTTGGGGTAGGGAACATCCCTCCTGTTCCACTTACAGCACTCACTGCAACAGCACCCAATCGGATGTACGAGGCGGCACATAAAGTGCGACACACTCTTGCCACCCTTGGGTATACAGAAATTTATAGCTACTCGTTTAGCGCTACTGGCAATCGTGAGGTAGAAAAATCTTTGGCGAACCATAAGTCCTTTCTGCGGGCAAACTTGAGTGATGCTCTCACCGAGGCGCTTTCGCGCAACCTACAATATTCCATGTTTGAGAAGGAGGCGGTACAGCTGTTTGAAATTGGAACAGTTTTTTCTACAGACCGAGAAGAGCTGCGACTTGCTGTGGGGATTGCCTATACGAAGGCGAAGTACAAGAAGGAGACTTTACCGGGATGGCTCCGTAATTTCAGTGAATTTTTAGAGAGCGATGCAATGAGAGAGTGGATAGAAATCCCATTAGCAAAACTTCTCCCTATGCTTGATACACTCCCTGATGTGGATCCGAGCTCGCTTCTCCATCCGGAGGCAGTGTTCAAACCTTTTTCACTCTTCCCCCGCATCATCCGTGACATTGCGCTCTTTGTACCGAAGGGAGTATCAGGAGAGGAGGTAGCAATAGCCATTAAAGAATCTGCCGGGCCGCTCCTCGTGGAGGGGCCGGCAAAGTTTGATGAGTTTAGTAAAGAAGGCGAGGAACGCACATCGCTTGCCTTCCGTATAGTCTTCCAATCTCACGAAAAGTCACTCACTGACGCAGAGGTAAATGATGTCCTGCTCGATGTCACCTCAAGCCTTGAAAAACACCCCAACTGGGAGGTGCGGAAATAGGCGGTATGTGCTATACTAGAGGGATACTTGGCGGTATTTTTTATTGCACGATATGGCTAAAAAAGGAGATTCAAGAGGCTACGGGGCAGAAGATATTCTTGTCCTGGAGGGGTTAGAACCGGTCAGGAAGCGCCCTGGTATGTACATTGGCTCCACGGGTATTGATGGACTCCACCACATGCTCACGGAGATTTTTGATAATGGACGCGATGAGGCCATGGGCGGCTTTGCTGATGAGATTGAAGTAGTGCTTCTGCCTGACGGAGTCATCCGTGTTGCGGACAATGGCCGTGGCATCCCTGTAGACATCCATCCCAAGACCAAAGTCTCTTCACTTGAGACGGTCATGACCACCCTACATGCGGGAGGTAAGTTTGAGGGTAAGGGTTACAAAATCTCTGGAGGATTGCACGGCGTGGGTGCCTCAGTGGTGAACGCTCTCTCAGAATGGACATGGGTGATGGTACACCGAGACGGAGGGGTGTACCACCAAGAGTATGCTCGAGGGAAAAAGAAAGCAAATGTGAAGAAGGTATCAAGTTCTGAGTATCATGGGACGGTAGTATCCTTCAAAGCAGATAGGGAGATTTTTTCTGAAACAGAATATTCTTACGAGCGAGTGATTGCGCATATGCGCGAGCAAGCATACCTCACCAAGAAGCTTCGTATTCGTGTGATTGACGCACGGGATTACGAAGGGACTTTGGATACTAGAAAGACTTTGTTCCTCTCCGAACTTGGCGTTATGCTCCCCTCATACTCATTCTACTTTGAAGGAGGGCTCGTAGCACTCGTCACCCACTACAACCACGGGCAAAAGCCTATGCACAAGAATATCTTTTATGTTGAAAAAGAGGCGGAGCATGTGCTGGTAGAAGTCGCACTCCAATATGTAGATGAAATCTCTGCACAGGAGATCTGCTTTGCAAACAACACCGGTACACCGGAAGGCGGTATGCACCTCACCGGCTTTCGTACGGCGCTCACGCGCATCTTAAACGACTACGCTAAAAAGAACAGCAATGTCAAAGATGCAGATAGTAATTTCACCGGAGATGATGTGCGAGAGGGACTCGTTGCTGTCATCTCGGTCAAATTGCCTAATCCACAGTTTGAGGGACAGACTAAGGCAAAATTGGGTAGTGTAGAGGCGCGCAGTGCCGTGGAGACAGTATTTGGTGAAGCCTTTAAGAGTTTCCTAGAAGAGAAGCCGGATGATGCTAAGATGATTATCGGGAAGGTAGCTCTGGCTATGAAGGCACGCAAAGCCGCTAAGGCGGCTAAAGATAGTGTCTTGCGCAAGGGCGCTCTGGAGGGAATGACTCTTCCCGGTAAGCTCGCAGACTGCCAGACTAAAAGTGCAGAAGAGGCAGAGCTCTTTATAGTGGAAGGGGACTCGGCAGGAGGCTCGGGTAAACAGGGGAGAGATCGCCGCACGCAGGCGATATTGCCTCTGAAGGGAAAGATTTTAAATGTAGAACGAGCTCGTTTAGACAAGATGCTTGCCTTCCAAGAGATCAAGTACCTGATCATCGCGCTAGGCGCGGCTATTGGAGATGCTTTTGATCTCTCTAAATTGCGTTACCACAAGATTATTATTGCTACCGATGCAGATGTAGATGGAGCGCATATCCGTACACTCCTCCTTACACTCTTTTTTAGGCACTTTGTGCGGGTGATTGAGGGTGGCTACCTCTATATTGCACAACCACCGCTCTATAAAATCAAACACGGAAAAGAATCTCACTACGCATTTAGTGATGAGGAGAAAGAGAAGGTACTCGCACGACTTGGTATAGATACGATACCCGATATGACCGAAGAGGAGGGAGAAGAGGATGATCTAGAGGAGGGAGTCCAACTTCCTTCGGGAGGTCGGGCTTCGGCGAGCAAGCAATCCAAAGTCTCTATCCAGCGCTACAAAGGCCTGGGAGAGATGAATCCTGAAGAACTCTGGGAGACGACGATGGATCCGGAGCGGCGGATCTTGAAGCAGGTAACGATACACGATGCGGCGGAGGCAGATCATACCTTTGACGCCCTTATGGGAAGTGATGTGACTACACGCAAACACTTCATCCAAACCCACGCTAAGCTAGCGAACTTGGATATTTAGAGTCTCTCAATAAAATCTTCAATATTCATAGACCCAAGGGATCCTTCACGGCCTTCGGCGGTGACGGTATTGGAGGAGATTTCTTTTTCTCCCACCACGAGGAGGTAGGGGGTCTTTGCCACTCTTGCGTCACGGATGCGCTTGCCAAGGGACTCATCTCGTTCATCAAGCTCGGCGCGGACGCCTCGCTTCTTTAACTCACTCAGTATTTCTCGCGCGTACTCCTTATGCGCACCTCCTACGGGCAGGAGTACTGCCTGCACGGGTGAGAGCCACACAGGGAAGGCTCCCGCAAAGTGTTCAATAATAATACTCATAAAGCGCTCCAGTGATCCCGCAATGGCGCGATGGATCATTACTGGCTGCTCTTTTTTGCCATCTTCGCCGGTGTACTCAAGTCCAAAGCGCTCCGGCATCACAAAGTCAACCTGTACGGTCCCTAATTGCCACTCGCGTCCCAGAGAATCTTTGAACATAAAGTCTAGCTTTGGCCCGTAGAAGGCGGCCTCACCCTCTACTCGTCTGTAGTCCAATCCTTCTTTTCTCGCGCACTCTTCTAAAACTCCCTCCGCCTCCTTCCAGTGCGCATCGTTTCCTAAATATTTTCCCGTATGCGCCATGTCGCGTACCGAGAGCGAGACCCAGTACTTACCATCCGCAAACATACCCAGGTCGGTGTAGAAAGATTTGATGACCCTGATGATGTTTGAAACTTCGTTGCCAACCTGATCCAAGCGGCAGAAGACATGCCCATCATCTTGTGAGATGGCGCGGACGCGTGAGAGACCCAAGAGCTCGCCTTGCTGCTCGTCGCGGTAGACCATCGTAGTCTCCATATAGCGGATGGGGAGATCGCGGTAACTCCGTTGGGTACTAGCAAAAATCTGTGTGTGGTGAGGGCAGTTCATTGGCTTCATCACAAACTCGGTATCACCGCGCCCGTGTACATGGAAGAGGTCATCCTTAAACTTCTCCCAGTGGCCACTCGTCTCGTAGAGCTCTTTCTTGGTGATGTGGGGGATGGTGACTCGCTCGTAGCCATAACCCTCTTGGAGTGATTGGATTCTCTCAACAATCAAGTCGCGCATCTTGGTGCCTTTGGGGGTAAAGAGTGGGAGTCCGGAGCCGACGAGGTCAGAGAAGGCGAAGAGCCCCAGCTCTCGTCCCAATTTACGGTGGTCGCGGAGTACCGCCTCATCCTTGATGCGCTGCCACTCGGCGAGCTCATCGGTAGTAGTAAATGCTGCTCCATAGATGCGTGTGAGCATCGCATTCTTCTCGCTCCCTCGCCAGTAAGCGCCAGCCGTGTGGGTGAGAGTAAATGCATCGGGAGTAATCTCTGAGCTGTTGTTCACATGAGGTCCTGCGCAGAGATCAGTAAAAGTCCCGGAAGTGTAGACAGTCAGGTCTTCCCCTTTCTCTACCAATTCATCAATCAGTTCTAGCTTGTATGGTTCATCCTTGAATGTACTCCGTGCCTCGTCTGCGCTTACGCTGGTAGCCGTAAAGAGCAGGTGCTCTTGCACTAGTTCACGCATACGAGTCTCAAACTGTTTCAGATCTTCCGGAGAAGGGGAGTACCCCTTTGAGAATTCAAAGTCGTAGTAGAAGCCACTCTCAATAACGGGTCCGATGCCGAGCTTGGCTCCCGGGTCTCTCTCCTTGACAGCCATTGCAAGAAGATGTGCAAGCGAATGACGGATGCGGATCACCGCCTCGTTCTGTTCCATCCAAAGATAATAACAAGAGAAGTGCTTTTTGTCTTGCGCGTCTACGGTAAGAGGATTATAATTGTATTTGATGAAAATTGTCTTATTAGTCTAGTATCTTTCTAATATGCACATTTTTAAGCAGGGACTTATCCATCGGCGGGCAGGCTTCACTCTCATAGAACTTCTTGTGGTCATTGGTATCATCGGTATACTCTCTGGCATCGTGCTCTCGTCACTCCAGAGTTCGCGAAAAAAAGCAGGAGATGCGGCGGTAATTCAAGAGATGAATAATTTACGAACCGCAATGGCTCTACATCGTGACACTACAAATAATCCTTACGCAATTACTACATATAGTCCAAATTGTGACGGGACAAATCCCCGGTTAAAACCATTATTGACTAGCTTAAGGAATAGAGTGGGAGCAAATAATATTGTCTGCTATGAGACAGGTGCCTTAGGAGAAGCCCGCAAGGCCGCAGTAGCTGCTCAGTTGCCTAGTACTGTAGCAAATAGCAGATCAAAATGGTATTGCATAGACTGGAAGTTAGCAGGGCATACTAATGACACACTTACTTCTAAGCCAGAAGATGATGTCATTAATACCTCAGGACCATCGTATGCATACACTTGTAAATAACTAAATCCTCTTCACCCCTTCGACCACAATAGAGAGCTCGCCATTACGCTCCGAGACGCGGCCACGGACGGCAATGCAGGTACCTTGAGTAAATACTTCCTTATGTTCGTTGTAGACACGAGGGAAGACGACTAGCTCAATTCTGTCGCTCAAGTCTGAAAGTTTAAGGAATGCCATATGCTCATTGTTCTTAGTGGTTATCTCTCGCACTTCGTCAATGAGTCCTGCCACGACCACCGGCGAGTCATCGGTTACACTCTTCGCATTTGCAATGGTATTTTTTGCACCATGTCCTGGTGACAACTTATCACGGTACTTATCTAAGGGGTGCCCGGAGATGTAAAGACCGAGGAGCTCTTTTTCCCACGCGAGTATTGTCTCTGTTGCAAGAGGATCCGTCCTCTTCAGTCGCAGAGCGGGCACGGTACCAGAGTCTGTCATGAGGCCAAATAGAGAATCTTGTAAGTCTCCGTGCTTGTGGAGCTCTCGAGCATAGAGGAGTGCTTCTTCTATATTCGCTAAGATGGTGGCACGATTTTCCCCAAGACTGTCCAAGGCTCCGGCCTTGGTCAGGGACTCTAGCGATTTCCTGTTCAAGTTCTTATGCCGTACTCGTTCTAAAAAGTCGGCAAAGGAGGCGTAGTGCTCGTGTTCGCTCCGCTCCGCGACAATTGCATCGGCAATTTCTGTCCCAAGATTTTTGATAGAGTAGAGTCCAAAACGGATCTTGTTCTGCTCCGGATCCTTTATGACGGTAAAATCGCCATAGCTCTCATTCACATCTGGTGGTAGCACGGGGATCTTCATCCGTTTACACTCATCAATGATGCGCGCAATCTCCTCTACATCACCCGATTCTGCCGAGAGAACGGCGGTCATATACTCACTGGGGAAGTTAGCCTTCATATACGCAGTCTGGTACGCTACATGTCCGTAGCTTGCGGCGTGTGCTTTGTTAAATCCATACGCGGCAAAGGGTTCAATGAGTAGCCAGAGTGCGTGTGCTCTTTCTGTACTCAATTTCCCATAAGCAACAAAACCTTCCAACAGTTTTTCTTTTTGGATGGCCATCTCAGCAGGGATCTTTTTCCCCATTGCTTTGCGCAGTTTGTCTGCTTCTGTCCATGAGTAGCCAGCGATCTCAATGGCAATCATCATGACATCGTCTTGGTATGTAATTACGCCATAGCTCTGATCCAAGATTTTCTCCATCCGTGGATCGAGGTAGCTCACAGTCCGTGGATTGTGTTTACGCCTAATATACTCGTGGATGGACTCCATCGGTCCAGGGCGGTACAGGGCAACCATGGCGTTAATGTCGTGGATGGTGGAGGGCTTCAGCTCCTTGAGCCAACGCGTCATCCCCGACCCGTTGAGCTGGAAGAGCCCCATTGTCTCTCCGCGCGCGAGCATGGTGTATGTTTTTTTATCATCAAGTGGGATCTTGTCCAGATCTACGAGTTTTCCCGTTGTCTTCTTTACCAGGCGCACGGCTCCTTCTAAAATAGCGAGGTTCCGAATACCAAGAAAATCAAACTTGAGTAGACCGGCATCCTCCACGCCGTGCATATCGTACTGGGTAATAATTTTGCCACCCTTGGGGTCAAGCTGTACAGGAACAAAGTTGGTAATCTCGGTAGGAGCAATCACCACTCCTGCGGCGTGGACGCTGATGTGCCGTGCACAACCCTCTAATTTTTTTGCCAAGTCAATAATCTCTCGCACCTCCGTCTCTGTCTCGTACATTTTCTTAAGCTCTGGCTCAAGCTCCATCGCACGATCAATAGTCATGGGGAATCCCTGGCTTCCCATCGGGATTGACTTAGAAACACGGTCACCAAGTGCGTATGGGTGGCCGAGAGCACGCGCCACATCACGAACGGCACCGCGTGCCATCATAGAGCCAAATGTGCCAATCTGTGCCACTTTTTCTTCTCCATACTTACTGCGCACATAGTCAAGAATTTTTTCTCGTCCTGTATCGGCAAAGTCCATATCAATATCAGGAGGTGAAGGACGATCAGGATTCAAAAAGCGTTCAAAGGGGAGCTTGTACTTTAGCGGATCCACTGCGCCGATTCCCACCAAGAAGGACACGAAAGATCCTGCCGCAGAACCTCTCGTATTGGTGAGTACATCAAGCCTCTTTGCGGCGGCATAAATGTCAGAGACAGTCAGGAAGTAAGGCGCGTATCCCTTCCGGCAGATGATATCCAATTCGTAGTGCATGCGTCCAGGAGCACTATCTGCATACTCGGGATTTTCTCGTACATAGGCAGTGAGACTCTCTTCTGCTTGTTTAGTGAGGATGCTCTCAAATGTTTCTCCAGGGGGAATAGTGTAGTCAGGGAAGTGCCACTTGCCCAGATCAAGTGTTACCGAGCAGAGCTCTGCAACTCGGAGTGTGTTATCCACTGCCCCTGGCGCATCGGTGAAAAATGAGCGGAATCGTTCCTCATTCACAAAAGAGAAATCCTCCGCACCGTTTGTCATTGTCTTGGCATCTTGGATGTCTGTGTTGGTCTGTACCGCAACGAGCGTTTGGTGTGCGCGACTGTCTTCTGTGTTGAGGTAGTGCGCGTCATGCGTTGCGACGAGGGGGATGTTCAATTTATTGGCAGTCTCAATGAGGAGGGCCTTGGTCCGTGCCTGCCCCTCTATGGCAGGGTGGTGCATGATCTCAATAAAGTAGTCCTCCATACCAAAGATCTCTTGGTATTCACGGATAAGTGTTGTGAGCTTTTCTGTATCTCCCACAAGGGCGGCTTGCGAGACTTCACTTCCCAAGCAACCAGAGAGACAAATGATTCCCTCGTGGTACTCGCGCAAGAGATCCTTATCCATGCGTGGTTTGTAGTAGTAGCCCTCAAGGTTTGCTTTGGTCACCATGCGGATGAGATTTTTGTACCCGATCTCATTTTTTGCGAGGAGGGTGAGGTGGTAACGCTTGGAGTCTATGCGTGCCTCTTTATCAAAGCGTGTACGCGCTGCCATGTAGGCCTCTACGCCGATGATGGGCTTAATCTCGTCAGCGATACATCTTTTGTAGAACTCAATTGCGCCATATAGGTTGCCGTGGTCGGTGAGCGCAAGTGCGGGACAACTGTACTCCTTTGCCTTCTTTACAAGCTCGGGAATTTTCACCAATCCGTCGAGAAGGGAGTAGTGGCTATGGTTGTGTAGGTGGACGAACGCCATTGGCTACTAGTATAACAGAGTTCCTACCACTCCCATTACTTCCCTTATCACTTACACAGACATAATAAAACTTTCACGGCCGTGATAGTATTATTATAATGTTCACGGAGGGATATAAGAAGAAAAGAAGAGAAGAGTTTGTTGGAGATGTTGGCGGCATTGTACTTGGAGTTATTGGTCTAGCAGGGATTATCGCTCTTGCTGCAGTTGCCCCCAATGCGATGCGTCTTCTCAAGTATACTCCTCCTTTTGCACACCAAAAACGCTATTACATCAATACGGTAATTAAACGATGTATCCGACGAGGATTGTTAAAACGGGGGCATAAGGAAGGAGTAGGAGCCACATTGTGGCTTACTCCAAAGGGAGAGGAGTTTCTTGCGCGTTACCGGCTTAAGGACCTTACATTAAAAAGACCACGGCGTTGGGATAAGAAATATCGGATTATCATTTTTGATATCAAAGAGACGCGTCATACCACTCGGGATATGCTCCGAGCTTGGCTTACCCGTTTAGGTTTTGTTCAGCTCCAGCAAAGTGTCTGGGTCTACCCCTATGAGTGCCAAGAAGTGGTGACCCTACTTAAGGTGCATATGCATGTGGGGAAGGATGTACTCTATATTACCGCCGACTCCATTGAGAATGATCGTCGGCTCAGAGAATCATTCGGACTTATATAAAGTAGATAGCTAGAGAATTAAAACAGTAATAACCCAAGTGTAATAAAACTTTCACGGCCGTGATACTTTTATTACTCATATATCTATGGTGTATATGATGTATATTATAGGAGCTTTTCTTTTGTGTTCAGGTGTATACTCTAAAGATATGCGGGGACAGCACTTTGTGGTGGGGATAGATGAAGCAGGGAGAGGGCCCTTGGCGGGGCCGGTCTCGGTTGCGGCAGTCGCCTTCCCAGAAACGCTCTACAAAAGACGAGGACGCTTGCTTACAGGTATCCGCGACTCAAAAAGATTGACGGAGCATGTACGCGAGCGCTGGTTTGCACTCCTTCTAAAAGAGTTTAAGGAGGGAAATATTAAAATTGCTTCCAGTATGGTGTCACACTCTGTGGTTGATCGCCGTGGCATTGGTAGAGCAATCGCACTTGGTGTGGCGCGATCTCTCCATAAGTTAGGAATCAATCCCGCGGCGGCGCGAGTACTTCTTGACGGATCACTCTCTGCTCCACTCGAGTGGAAAAATCAGGAGACAATCATACAAGGGGATGATCGGGTAGCGATCATAGCCGCGGCCTCAATCATTGCAAAAGTGCGACGAGACAGGAGGATTACTCGTCTTGCAGAGAAGTATCCTGAGTATGGATTTGTCATCCACAAGGGCTACGGTACTCCTCTGCACTACCGTGCCCTCAAGAAGCACGGTCTCTCTCCTATACACAGGAGAAGCTATTGTAAAAAGTTACTGGGTATGATATAATACAAAGAGGTGTTATCTCAAGAAGAGCGGATGATTGAAATCAACCGTCCTTAATTACCTTACCACATCAATCTCACTTGTCGGGGGGTTCCTCTTGCCGTCTTTTACACTTTTGTGTATAGTAACAGGCATGTCAGTACGCATGCGCCATACGCGTGCCCACACGGGCAATAGACGCTCTCACCACGCCATTACGGGTGTGCGTCTTTCGACTTGCACCAAGTGCGGAGCTCTGCATGTGCGCCATCGTGTCTGTCTGGCATGCGGTACTTACCGCAAGCGTGAGATATTGAATGTGCTTGCGAAGGTGGAGAAGAAGCAAGAGCGTAAGCGCAAGCAGGCAGCCCGATCTGCCAAGTAGTTTTGCGGTTTTACAAAAGATCTTTTTTATATGGCCAATCGGCACCTTTCACGCAGCATAGCGCTCCAGTCACTCTTTGAGTGGGACTTCATGGATAGACCCAGCGAAGGACTCTCTCCTGTTGTGGAGGCAAATGTGGCGGAATTTGCTCCGGGGCTTGACGACACCCGATTCACCAAATCGCTCGTGTCTGGTGTCATTGAGTACCGCGAGAAAATTGACTCGGTCATAGAGAAGTTTGCACCTGATTGGCCGATAGAGCAGATCTCTATCGTTGATAGGAATGTGCTCCGTCTCGGTCTCTTTGAGCTCCTCTTTGGAGACAAGGGTGAAGTACCCGCAAAGGTAGCCATCAACGAAGCTATAGAGCTTGCAAAGATGTTTGGCGGTGAGTCCAGCGGTAAATTTGTAAACGGCGTGCTTGGCTCAGTCTATCGCGAAATGGGAGAGCCGGGAAAGGACGATGTCCCAGCTAAAAAGCGCAAAGTGAAGGGTGAAGACATTGATCCAGAAAAACTCCCTGTAGAAAAACTCGGAGGTGCAGTGGTCTATAGCAACGATCACGGGACCATCCGCCTTGCACTAGTGCACGATGTGTTTGGTTACTGGACACTCTCAAAGGGGCACATTGAAGCGGGAGAGAATGCAGAAGAGGGGACTATACGCGAAATTTATGAAGAACTCTCACTTGAAATTGCTATTGTCTCCGAGCTTGGTGCAAACGAGTATGTCGCATCTCACCCCGAGAAGGGCAAAGTGCGTAAGCAGGTGCATTACTTTCTTGCAGAGGCAAAAGATAAGAACAAACTCAAGCTCTCTAAGGAAGGAGGGCTAGATAGGGCGGAGTGGTTCACCCTTGATGAGATTGGCGATTTGCGCATCTACGACGATATTGTTCCTATTATTACTAAGGGCATACAGACGATTATTGAAAGGCAGGGACTATGAGAGAATCAGATTTTTCCTCTTTTGAAGAGCATATTGGTGTGACATTTACCGATAAGGATCTGCTTGAGCAGGCTTTCATCCATCGCTCATTTTTAAATGAGAATCCAAAATCGCGATTAGGGCATAATGAGAGGTTAGAATTCTTAGGTGACGCAGTATTGGAGTTAGTAGTGACTGACTACCTCTACAAGACATATCCTAAGGAGGATGAGGGGACACTGACCTCGTATCGCTCCGCACTGGTAAACGCCGTGACCGTCTCGCAAGTGGCACAGGGACTCACGATGAACGACTACCTCCTCCTCTCGCGAGGAGAATCAAAGGATGAGGGACGCGCACGGCAAGTGATCCTCGCCAATACATACGAGGCAGTGGTAGGTGCGCTTTATCTTGACCAAGGCTATGAAAAGGCGCGTGACTTTATTACAACACACCTTATCTCTCGTCTGGAGTCTATCCTAGCTGACAACCTTTGGCTGGATGCGAAGAGCTTCTTCCAAGAGCAGGCGCAAGAAAAGGAGGGTGTTACTCCCAATTACCAAGTGCTGGCAGAGTCTGGACCTGATCATAATAAGAAGTTTACCATCGGTGTGTTTCTAGGGTCAATCCAGATCTCTCAAGGAACTGGACACTCAAAACAAGAAGCGGAGCAGGATGCGGCTCGCAAAGCTCTCAACGAGAAGCACTGGAGTCCACGCTCCTAAACCTGTTACAATAGGCGCATGCAACTACAGAGTTTAGAACTCTCCGGTTTCAAATCGTTTGCAAAAAAAACAGTACTGATCTTTGGCTCGCCCATCACGGCTATCGTTGGCCCCAATGGATCTGGAAAGAGTAATGTAGCGGAAGCATTCCGCTGGGTGTTGGGAGAGCAATCCTTAAAGACATTGCGTGGAAAGCGCGGAGAAGATCTCATCTTTAACGGATCGGGGTCCACTCCCCGCCAGTCTAGGGCCTCGGTCACACTCACCTTTGATAATCGCGATCGTACTTTACCGATTGAGTTTGATGAAGTGATGATCACGCGTGAGGTGCATACCGATGGGGTGAATGATTACTTTCTCAATCGCTCTAAAGTACGACTCAAAGACATTGTTGAGCTCCTCGCCTCGGTTGGGCTCGGTAGTACCAGTCATCACATTATCTCGCAAGGAGAGGCGGATAGGATTTTGCGCGCGAGTCCACGCGAGCGTGAAAGCATGATTGAAGAAGCCCTCTCGCTTACCGTCTACCACTTAAAGATTGCCGAGAGTGAAAAGAAGTTGGAAAAGACACAAGAGAATATACAGCAGGTTGACGCACTCCGCAAAGAGATTGCCCCTCACCTCAAATTTTTAAGTAAGCAGATGGAGAAACTGCGCCAAGCGGAGGATGTGCGGCGCGAACTTACCACTCTGTATCAGCACTACTTTGCGAATGAAGAAGTCTACCTTCAGAGAGAAAGAGAGATGATAGAGACTATGAGGAGAGAGCCCCTATCTGCACTCTCTGAGATAGAGGGGAAGTTAAAAGAAGCAGAAGCGCTCCTCTCTCATGAAGGGCGTGGAGAGAGTGATGATGAGCGGGCGCTCACAGAATTGCGCCGAGAGATTACTACAGCTGAAGCGGAGCATGGAGAATTGGTGCGCAAGCTAGGGCGCGTTGAGGGAATGATAGAAGTACGCAGTGAAGTAGTGGATGCAGACAGTGCCGAGGGGGATGTGCAGATACCACTCTCGCGAGTCCGTGAGCTTTCCTCGGGGATCACCGAGTCGCTTACCGCAGGAGAAGAGAGTACGGACCTACAAACACTCAAGCTGGTGCTTGCGGATATCCGTGAGCGCATTAGCTCATTTTTACATCACTTTGCTGGTGCGGCAGGAGAGCGTCGCCATGCCTTGAGTGAACTAAGGAGAGAGAAAGAGACACTAGAGCGCGCGCTTGGCACCGTGCTTACCCGTGAGGAGGAACTTCGCGCCGAGGCGGACATACTCCGTACACGGATTACAGAATCGGAGTCACAGGTGCGAGAACAGGAACGCACACTCTACGATCTTAAATCGCGGCGTTCTGAGCTCCGCCAAGAGTTGGAGTCCCTCTCTCTGAAGAAGACAGCCTGTGAAAGTGCGGAGCGGGATTTTAGATCACTCCTTGAAGAGGCGCGAATCTTGATTGGCCGCGAAGCGCTAAACTACTCTCGAAGAGAGACTACGGAACTTGATGGGAGAGATGTGCAAGAGCTATGTCGTAAGCAGATTGATCGACTCCGCTTCAAATTGGAGGATCTTGGCGCGGGTGGAGAGGATATTGCAAAAGAGTACGGTGAGGTCTCAGAGCGTGACAGCTATCTCGCGCGTGAATTGGAGGATCTCCGTGCGAGTGAACAGTCCTTACTCCATGTATTGCGAGAGTTAGAAGGGACACTGGAGCACGAGTTCAATGAAGGGATAGAGAAAATTAACGCCGAGTTTCAGAACTTTTTTTCACTGATGTTTGGTGGTGGGACAGCATCCATTTTTGTAATTAAAGCAAAGCGTCGTAAGCAAGGAGAAGAAGAGGCTATAGAAGGAGAGGAGGAGACGGGGATTGATATCTCGGTCTCTCTCCCGCGCAAGAAAATTCGTGGTATCCATATGCTCTCTGGAGGTGAGCGGGCGCTGACCTCCATTGCGCTCCTCTTTGCCATCTCACAGGTTAATCCGCCGCCATTCCTTATTCTTGACGAGACGGACGCGGCCTTAGATGAGGCAAACTCGCGCCGCTATGGCGATATGATTGAGAATCTGTCCAGATTTTCTCAACTCATTGTGATTACCCACAACCGCGAGACCATGAGCCGTGCCGGCATCCTCTATGGTGTGACCATGACTGCCGACTCCATCTCAAAACTGCTTTCTATCCGTTTTGATGAAGCTGTTGTAACAGCGAAATAGACCTAAGATAAGAGTTCGTAGTCAATCTGGTTCCGTTCTTGATCAACACGAGAGACTTTGATACGGACGGTGTCGCCGAGACGGAAGTTCTTTTTTGTGCGCTCACCCGTGAGCATCATTTTTTGCTCGTCAAAAATATAGTAGTCGTCAGGGAGTTTAGTAACATGGATGAGCCCGTCAGCGCCAGTCGTCTCCTCTCGGACAAAGACGCCAAAGTTGGTCACGCCGGTTATGATACCATTACTCTCCATCCTCACTCGCTCGGAGAGGTACTCCACCTGCTTTGCTTTCAGTGAATCCCGCTCTGCCTCTGCGGCAATCACCTCTCGCTCTGTGGCATGGAGCGCTGCCTTGTCACACTCTTTAAGTACACTCTCTTTTACCGTCTTCCCCGCGAGGTACTCGGAGAGGAGTCTGTGTACGAGGAGGTCGGGGTAACGGCGGATGGGGGAGGTAAAGTGTGTATAGTGCTTAAAGGCGAGTCCAAAGTGCCCAATGTTTTTGGTTGAGTAAATAGCTCTTGCCATCGCGCGCAGCGTTGCCGAGTGTACAAAGTATTGGTGCGGTGTTCCCAGCACCTCGGTTAAAAGGCGATTAAGCTCTGCCGGATCTACTCTATTACCACGGAGTATGCTGTAGCCAAGTGGCCGTGCGTAGAGATCAAGGAAGGCAATCTTATCCATATCGGGCGTGTCGTGGATTCGATAGACAAAAGCTCCCGACTTATTCTTAACCGCATGTGATGCGTACTCTGCTACGCGACGGTTGGCGAGGAGCATGAGGTCCTCAATCAATTGATGGCTCTCTAAGTGTGGTACCACATAAAAAGAAATTGCTTTGCCACTCGCATCCAGTTCGCAGTGTAGCTCGGTGTCGTGAATGGCAATGGCGCCTTGCGCCAATTTTTGTTTGCGGAGCTTCCGTGTGATACTGGTGAGCTCCTGTATTTCTTTTGCATAAATGTGTGGCGAGCCGTCCATGATGTCTTGTGCCTCTTCATAAGTTAGACGGGCGCTAGAGCGTATGATAGTCCTCCCAAACCATTCTTGAACGATGTGTCCGTCTTGTCTTATTTCAAATACTGCTGAGTAGCAGAGGCGGTCCTTCTCCGGTACTAGAGAACAGAGATTGTCGGAGAGTCCCTCGGGGAGCATGGGGATGACTCGATCAACAAGGTAGATAGAAGTTGCACGCTTGTTTGCCTCCTTGTCTAACGCTGATCCAGGGCTGATAAAAAAAGAGACATCGGCAATATGGATGCCAACTTCTTGATTACCGTCAGGGAGCATGCGAAAAGAGATAGCATCGTCAAAGTCTTTTGCATCTTTTGGGTCTATGGTGATGGTAGGGACTTTGCGGAAGTCTCGTCGCAGCTTCTCTTCTTGCTTCATTATCTCTGCTTCACGCTTAAGTAGCGTCTCCGCTTCTTGGATCACTTCACGGGGGAAAGGGCCTGGCAGTGGCGGGAGAGGAGACATTTCTCGGCTCTGCGAGCTGGTTTTTTTCATTTTGCTATCATAGCACATATGTTGCGACAGATTGACGGACACGCGTCTTGTCTGATATAGTTGAGCCCGTATGTTGAAGATCAGATTACAGCGCGTTGGTCGCAAGAATGACCCCTCATTCCGAGTGGTCGTGACAGAGCATAGTACTGCCGCAAAAAAGCCGGGTTCTTTTCTTGAGATTCTGGGTAGCTATGACCCTCGCAAGGATGTACACACGATACATGCCGATCGGGTCAAGTACTGGATAGAGCGCGGTGCACAGCTCTCTGGTACTGTCCATAACCTCCTCATCACTACTGGAATCATCTCAGGTAAGAAAATAAACATCTTACCCAAGAAGACCGTCCTCGTAAAAGTTGAAGAAGCCGCTCCAGCCGTCACTCCCATTACAGGGGACTCAGTAGAAGTACCGGCAGAAACAGAAGAAGAAGGAGAAGTGGCTCCTGTTGTTGAAGCAGGAGAGACAGTCTAGTATACTTACAGGTAGGTTGATCAATTAACAGCAATCGTTATCGTATTGTATGTCAGAACACTTTGATCAGGAGTTTCTTGAGAATGTTATCAAGGCTCTTGTGGATAATCCGGATGATGTAAAGATTGGAAGGTCGGTAGACGAGATGGGCGTGCTTCTCACCCTTGATCTCAATCATGCCGATATGGGGAAGGTGATTGGGAGGAGTGGCAACACTGCCAAGGCCATCCGCACCCTCTTGCGTGTCGTGGGGATGAAGAACAACGCTCGCGTCAATTTGAAGATCAATGAGCCAGAAGGAGGTCGCCGCTCTGCAGAAGGCCCTCTCGATACTGCAAATACGGCAGCTGCCAAGACCGTGGATCAGGCAATGGCTGATCTCCAGTTTTAGTCTCTAAAAAAGTAGACAAATCTCGCCCTGTGTACAACAGAGCGAGATTGTTGTATAATAAAGAGATGAAGTTTTCAATCATCACGCTCTTCCCCGAGAGTCTGGACTCCTACCGTGACTCCTCAATGATCAAGCGCGCTACTCTGCGCAAGCTTATTTCTATACAAGCAGTGAACCCTCGTGACTTTTGCACAGACTCACATAAAAAAGCTGACGACAAGCCCTATGGTGGTGGTCCCGGTATGGTGATGAAGGCTTTCCCCCTTGTGCAGGCGGTAGATTCACTTCATCTAAAAAAAGATGCACGGAGAAAGATACTCATAATGTCCCCACGCGGTAAGCAGTTCACGCAAAAGGAGGCACAGCAGTACGCAAAAAAGTACGATGATCTCATACTCATCGCAGGGCACTACGAGGGTATTGATGCGCGAGTGAAAAAAATACTCAAGGCAGAAGAAGTGTCTGTTGGACCATACACTCTTACCGGTGGAGAGCTCCCTGCTCTTACTATTATTGATGCCGTCTCGCGACATATCCCTGGAGTATTGGGGAAAACTATCTCATTAGAGGAGAAAAGAGTTGCCAGTGGTGAGACTTACACACGGCCCGAGGTACTTTCCTATAAGGGCAAAAAATACCGCGTCCCTACAGTCCTCCTCTCTGGCCACCACAAGAACATAGACTCCTACCGCTCCAAGAAGGCTTGACAATGGAAAGTGGTCGTATATACTCTTCTTTACGTTTAGCTACGATTGAGTTACGAAATTTGCTAACACAATTATAAGCTAGTTCTCGCTCATAACCTTTTAACAGGTAATTCTTTTTTGGGTATATTTCTGCGCCCATATTTTTTGTTATGAAGTCCACCAAAAAGTATTTTTTAAAGTACAAAAAGCCTCTCGCTAAGGTTCCCGACCTCGTTGAGCTCCAGCTCAACTCGTTCCGTTGGCTTGTCAAAGACGGCCTCGAGGAGGTCTTTAAGGAGTTTTCTCCCATCAAGGACTATTCGGAGAAAAAATTTGATCTGACCATCAAGGATTTTACCATTGAGGAGCCAAAGTACGACGAGCAGTATGCCAAGGAAAATAACCTCACCTACGAAGCATCCTTAGTAGCGAGTGTGGTACTCAAGAGCAAGAACTTTGAACACGAGCAGAAAATTTTCCTCGCCGATTTCCCCTTGATGACGGAGCACGGCACATTCATTATCAATGGCATTGAACGAGTTGTCGTGCCTCAGCTCGCACGCAGTTTCGGCGTCTTTTTCACCGGTAACGATCTGCGCGGTAAAAAGCACTTTGGCGCAAAGATCATTCCTTCCCGTGGTGCATGGATTGAGTTTGAGACAGAGTTGGATGGTTGTATCTATGTGCGCATTGATCGCAAGCGCAAGCTTCCCGCAACCGCTCTCTTGCGTATCTTTGGTGACGCGAGTGGCAAGAGTAGCACCGAGGCAATTCAAGAGGCCTTCGCACATCTTGAGACCGAGACCTCCTACATCAAAAATACCTTAGATAAGGAGACCTTCAACTCAATTGACCAGACTTTTGTTGAGGTCTACAAGCGACTTCGCGACTCTGATCTTGTAACTGTCTCTGGAGCGCGCGAGTTTATTCAAAATCTTTTCTCAAGCGATCGCTACGACTTATCCCTCGTTGGCCGTTACCGTCTCAATCAGCGCTTTGGACTTACTGCGAGCGGTAAGGATGCAGATTCTCGTACACTCTCCTTTGATGACCTCGTTCGCATCATGAGCCACATCATCATCTTAAACAGTACCAAGGGCGCAAAGGAGGATGACATTGACCACTTGGGACTACGCCGTGTACGACTGGTGGGCGAGATGCTCCAACAGCGTGTGCGTGTGGGTATGACGCAGATGAAGCGTTATATTCAAGACAAAATGTCTACTGCCGATGCTGATACAATGTACCCCATCCAGCTCATATCACCACGCCCCCTACAGGCGCGCATCAAAGAATTTTTCACTACTAACCAGCTCTCACAGTTCATGCGACAAGACAATGTGCTTGCTGAAGTGGAGCACCTGCGCACCCTCTCGGCCATGGGCCCTGGGGGCCTCACCCGTGAGCGTGCCGGCTTTGAAGTCCGTGATGTGCACACGAGCCACTATGGCCGCCTCTGTCCTATCCACACGCCAGAAGGTCCAAACATTGGTTTGATTCTCCATCTTACCACCTACGCGCGTGTGAACGACCTGGGAATAATTGAGACACCATATCGCCGTGTGACGAGCGGACGCATCACTGATGAAGTAGTGTTCTTAAATGCGCTTGACGAAGAGCAATACAACATTGCGCACGCAAGCGTCCCATACGATGCCGAGATGCGACTTCTTGATGAGGAAGTAGAAGTGCGCGCCATGACCAAGCCAGGTGTGGTGGCGCGTAAGGATGTGCACTTTATTGATGTCGCTCCCAACCAGGCCTATTCCGTTGCGACCTCAATGATCCCTTTCTTGGAACACGACGATGCCAATCGTGCACTCATGGGTTCTAACATGCAAAAGCAGGCAGTCCCTTGTGTCCGCCCAGAGGCTCCATTTGTTGCGACCGGCATGGAGGAGTTCGCCGCACGCTTTACCGGACGACTCATCTTTTCTGATATTGATGGAGAAGTGGCAGAGGTGGACGGTGAACACATCCTCATTAAGGGCAAGGATGGGGAGAGGCGCGAATATAAGCTCGTCACATTTGGCCGTACCAATGACTTTACCGCCTTCCATCAGCGTCCAGCTGTCTCACTACACGATACGGTGAAGAAGGGTGACCTTCTTGCAGACACATCATCTAGTTCCAACGGGCAGATGTCACTCGGTCAAAATGTGTTTGTTGCCTTTATGACATGGGAGGGAGCTAACTACGAGGATGCCATTGTCATTTCGGAGCGGTTGGTGCGCGAAAATATTTTCACCAACATACATATTGAGGAATTTGTCTGTAATGTCCGCGACACTAAGCTCGGACCAGAGGTGACCACTCGCGACATACCGAATGTTGGTGAAGCAAAACTAAAAAATCTTGATGA
Organism: uncultured Candidatus Saccharibacteria bacterium; assembly: GCA_964401135.1. Classification (GTDB taxonomy): domain Bacteria; phylum Patescibacteriota; class Minisyncoccia; order Phycocordibacterales; family UBA9988; genus UBA9988. The sequence goes on along the minus strand of CAYNXC010000001.1, from coordinate 23,740 downwards.
GGAGGGCATTGTACGCATCGGAGCAGAAGTCGGCCCTAACGATATTCTTGTAGGGAAGATTACCGCCAAAGGTGAGACCGAGCTCACGCCAGAAGAGCGGCTCCTTCGTTCTATCTTTGGAGAAAAAGTGCGCGATGTGAAAGATTCCTCACTGCGGATGAGTCATGGCAAGCGTGGCCGTATCATTGGAGTCAAAATCTTCTCACGCGACAAGGGAGATAAGTTAGAGAGCGGTATCATTAAACAGATTCACATTGAAGTAGCACAGGTCCGTAATGTCTCTGTTGGTGACAAGCTCGCCGGCCGCCACGGTAACAAGGGAGTTATTGCAAAGATCCTCCCTGTCGAAGATATGCCCTATACAGCGGATGGTACGCCTATTGATGTGGTACTCACCCCCCTTGGTGTTCCTTCTCGTATGAACCTGGGGCAGATTTTAGAAATGCATCTAGGCCTTGCCGCCCGCACGCTGAACTACCAAGCAATGACGCCTGTCTTCCAAGGTGCGGGACCAGAAGAAATTAAGGATGAATTAGAGAAGGCAGGCTTCCCTCGCGATGGTAAAGTGACCCTCTATGATGGCAGGAGCGGTGAGCCTTTTGAGCAGAAGATTGCAATTGGGAGTATGTATGTGCTCAAACTGCACCACATGGTGGAAGATAAGATCCACATGCGCTCTATTGGACCTTACTCGCTCATCACCCAACAGCCATTGGGTGGTCGCGCACAGGGTGGTGGGCAGCGCTTTGGAGAGATGGAAGTCTGGGCGCTTGAGGGCTACGGGGCCGCCTACACCCTGCGTGAGATGCTAACCATTAAGTCAGACGATATCACAGGTCGTTCACAGGCCTTTGACTCAATGGTGAAGGGGGAGTTAATCAAGACCCCATCCATCCCTGCGTCCTTTAATGTATTACTCAATGAGCTCCGCGGGCTCGCGCTGGATGTAGAGCTTGAGGATCTCCAATAAAACGCCTATGCCTGGAAAAGAAATGAAAACAGATTTCAACGCGATATCGCTCAAGCTTGCATCCCCTGAACGGATACACGAGTGGTCATACGGTGAGGTAACCAAGCCAGAGACGATCAACTATCGTACCCAGCGCAGTGAGCGCGGGGGTCTCTTTGATGAAAAAATCTTCGGTCCCGAGAAGGACTACGAGTGTTACTGCGGGAAGTACCGGCGTATCCGCTATAAGGACATCATCTGCGAGAAGTGTGGTGTTGAGGTCACGCGTTCCATCGTGCGTCGTGAGCGCATGGGGCATATCGAATTGGCAAGTCCTGTTGCGCACATCTGGTTCCTCCGCGGTGTTCCTTCACGCATCGGTATGGCACTCAACCTATCGGTGGGCGATTTAGAAAAAGTCATCTACTTTGCTGGTTACATTATCACGCGTGTGAATGAGGATGAGAAGACGGAGCTCTTACGCCGTTTGGATTCCGAGTTTAAGGCGAAGATCAAGTCTTTAACAGGCAAGGACGATATAGAAAGACTCCGTGATGCTCTGCTTGATGCTAAACGCGAGGTAGAATCACTCGTTAAGTGGCGTGTCCTGGATGAGATGAACTATCACCGCTACTCTATGAAGTACGCGACAGTCTTTGAGGCGGGTATTGGCGCAGAGGCGATCTACCAGATTTTCAAGGGTATTGATTTGAATGAGATGGTGGAGCATCTCTCGGCTGATCTCGCCACTGCAAATTCACTTGATCGTACAAAAATTCAGAAGCGCTTTAATCTATTCAAATCAATGCTCCAGTCAGGTGTACGGCCCGAGTGGATGTTTATGACTGTGGTCCCTGTCATCCCACCGGCACTGCGCCCTATGGTCGCACTTGACGGTGGCCGACACGCAACATCAGATGTGAACGATCTCTATCGTCGCGTGATTAATCGCAACAACCGACTGAAGAAGTTAAAAGACTTGAATGCTCCTGATGTGATCCTCCGTAACGAGAAGCGCATCCTCCAAGAGGCAGTTGACGATCTATTAGACAATTCTATCCACGCGCGCCAGAGTGCTATGAGTCAGGCACAGCGTCGCACGCTCAAATCACTCTCGGATAGCATCAAGGGTAAGCAGGGACGCTTCAGGCAAAATCTCTTAGGTAAGCGTGTAGACTACTCTGGTCGAAGTGTGATTGTGGTGGGTCCAGAACTGAAACTATCACAATGTGGTCTCCCCAAACATATGGCCTTGGAGCTTTTCCGCCCCTTTGTCATCTCAGAGTTGCTGGGGCAAGAGCTGGCCTACAACATCCGTGGTGCAGGAAAACTGATTGAAGAAGAAATCCCAGAAGTGTGGGCCATCCTTGAAGATGTGATCCGCGACAAGCATGTACTTTTAAACCGTGCGCCGACACTGCACCGCCTTGGCATCCAGGCCTTTCGTCCTGTGCTTATTGAGGGGAACGCTATCCAAGTACACCCGATGGTATGCGCCGCTTTTAACGCTGACTTCGATGGTGATCAAATGGCAGTGCATGTACCGCTTGGCAATGCTGCACAACGCGAGGCACGCGAGCTGATTGCCTCTGTTAAGAATCTCTTGCGTCCCGGCTCGGGAGACCCGGTGGTCAACCCGACTCTGGACATGGTTCTTGGCGTCTACTGGATGACCAAGGAGGTAAAAGGAGAACAAGGCGAGGGGAATGTCTTTCTTGATTATGAAAGTGCTCTACTCGCGCATAGCTTTGGCAACCTCTCCTTCCGCGCACGCATCTTTATCGAGAAGCCTATCTCAAGCAAGTACGCGGCCTTTGAGGGGGATTGTATAGAGACGACATTGGGCCGATTAATGTGGAACAACATCTTCCCCGATGACTTTCCATACATGAATCGGGAGATTACCCGCAAGGATATTGCTGAACTTGTCTCTCGCGTCTTTGATCTCTATGGGCTAAAAAAGACTCCAGATATCCTAGACGATATCAAGTATTTTGGTTTCCACCACGCGACGGTGTCAGGTATTACTTGGGGTATTGATGATGTCGGTGTACCAGAGGCAAAAGGAGGGATTATTATTGATGCGAAAAAAGAGGCAGTTACTATTGAAGATCAATACGCAGACGGCCTTCTCTCTGAAGAGGAGCGTTACCGTATGATTATTGAGGTGTGGCAACGCGCAAAGATGCGTATTGATAAAGAGGTTCCGAACGCACTTCCCATCAATGGTCCGGTAGGGGATATGTTGCATTCTGGCGCGCGTGGTTCTATTAACCAAGTGAGTCAGATGGCAGGAATGAAGGGACTCATTGTGAACCCTGCTGGTCGCTTAGTGGACTACCCAATCATTCCCTCATATAAAGAAGGACTCTCTCCGATTGAGTACTTCGTGACCACGCATGGTTCTAGGAAGACGCTTGCTGACACCGCACTCAACACGGCAAAGGCAGGTTACCTCACGCGCAAGCTCGTTGATGTCTCGCAAGATGTGGTGATCCGTGAGGAAGATTGCGGTACCAAGGACGGCAAAAAGATCTCAATGGAGAATATTCCCGTCTTTGACTCCGGCATTGGTAACACAATCCGTGGCCGTGTACTTTCTACAGACATTGTGACTGCTGACGGGACGGTGATTTTTAAACGCGGACACCTGGTAACAAAGGTTGATGCGAAAGAGATAGATGAACAAAAAGTCAGTGAGGCAATTGTCCGTTCCCCGCTCACTTGTAAATCGTTAAACGGTATTTGCTCAACATGTTACGGCATAGACTTGGGTCGTGGTAATGTTGTGGAACAAGGTGAGACTGTCGGCATTGTTGCCGCGCAGGCCATTGGAGAGCCAGGTACCCAGCTCACTATGCGCACCAAGCACTCAGGAGGTGTAGACACAAAGGGTGATATCGTCGGAGGCCTCCCCCGTGTTGAAGAAATTTTTGAGCGCCGCACTCCAAAGAACCCTGCCATACTCTCTGAAGTGGATGGTAATGTGATCGAGATCAAAACATCTGGTCGCGAACGAGTGATTACCTTACTCCCTGATGTAGAGAGTAAGAAGAAGAAAGATTCTAGCTTCCAATACTCGGTACTCTTCCCACGCACTGTCACTGTGGCAGAGGGTGACCGTGTAAAGAAGGGGCAAGCCTTGACCGACGGCCACATCATTATCCCTGACCTCTTCAAACTCGCAGGCAAGGCTGCCGCAGAAGACTATATTCTGAAAGAGATTGAAAGTATCTACCACTTGCAAGGCGCATCTATCTCGCGCAAGCACATTGAGGTCATGATCCGGCAAATGTTTAGTCGAAGAAAGATTAAGACCCCTGGCGATACACGCTTTGTTGCTGGAGAAATTATTGAGTCGCGCGAACTCACTGAAGAGAATGATCGCATCGCACGGGATGGTGGCGAGGCTGCCGTTGGAGATGTCATTGTCTTAGGCATTACTGAAGTTGCTCTCAATACAGAGAGCTTTCTCTCCGCAGCTTCATTCCAAAACACCACACGCATTCTCATTGATACTGCCATCAGGGGCGGTATGGATATGCTCCGTGGTCTCAAGGAGAATGTTATTATTGGACGGCTTATCCCGGCTGGTACCGGACTGAAATCAGAATTCGCAGAAGAGGATAGAGAGAGGGATTTTGAGTAGCTTAAGTACCAGGCGCTGATGCGCTTTGGAATAATTGCTATGCAGACTCCTGTTGAGCAGATAAAAGAACGGATCTCCATTACAGATGTGGTGGGAGAATATGTAAAGCTCGAACGAGCGGGAAAGGCTTTGCGTGCGCGTTGCCCCTTCCACGCAGAAAAGACTGCCTCCTTCTATATATCTTCCGAGCGAGGGACCTACCACTGCTTTGGTTGCCATCGCGGGGGAGACATATTTAGTTTTTTGCAAGAGATAGAGGGTTATGACTTCCGCTCCGCGCTGGAGGCTCTTGCCGAGCGAGCAGGGATCACTCTCACTTCAATCAACAGGGAAGAACGATCGGTAAAACGCGAACTACTCAAACTTTTGGAAGAAGCTACACTTCTTTATCAGCGTCTCCTCCTCACAACTCCCGAGCCAAAAGAGTACCTCAAGAACCGTGGCATTACTGAAGATTCGGTCCGCCGTTTTCGCATTGGGTACGCACCGCGCGAGTGGCATACACTCTATGATTATCTGAAAGGGAAGGGATTTACTCCTGCTCGTATTGAGGAGAGTGGGCTCATCATACGCAGGAATGAGAGTTCGGTCTCGCTTGGCGCTGGGTACTACGATCGCTTTCGTGGACGGGTGATGTTCCCCATTACCAACACTGAAGGCTCGGTCATTGGATTCTCGGGCAGAGTTTTGCCAGGAGCAGAGAATAATATAGAAAAAGGAGCTCGCCTTGACCAGTCGGGGCAGGCAAAATATATCAACACACCACAGACTGCACTCTATGATAAATCAAAAGCACTCTTTGGTTACTCACAGGCCAAGGACTCAATCCGTCGTGAGAATCTTGTTATTCTCGTGGAGGGCCAAATGGATGTGGTGCTCTCGCATCAGGCACAGGTGCGTAACACAGTTGCGGTCTCGGGCACCGCTCTCACTCCCGGGCACCTCACTATATTGAGGAGGTTGACTGACAAAATCATCATGGCTTTTGACGCCGACGCAGCAGGTATCGCCGCAGCAGAGCGGAGTATCTACACTGCGCTTGAGTCTGGCTTTGATGTCTCGGTAGCAGCTCTTCCGGAAGGGAAGGATCCCGCCGACCTCGTACGAGAGCTCCCCTCACATTGGCATGATGCTTTGCAGGGAACACTCCATGTGATAGATTTCTACCTGACTGTGCTTGCACGGACCGTGCCAGATACTCGTCTGCGTGGTAAGGCGGTACAGCATCAGGTAATACCACTCCTTGCCCGCTTGGGGAGTGAGATTGACCGCGCGCATTTTATAAGTAAGATTGCGAATTCCCTCTCAATTAGTGAGGAGCCGCTCTGGCGCGAGCTTTCCAAAGTGGGGATGGTGACGAGTAGTACTCAGACTAACTCATTCCTCCCAGAACGAGAGGTGAAGACTGCGCATATGGTCGCCTTAGATCGTCTGCGGGGGATCCTTCTCTGGCGGGAGTGGAAGGGGAATCCACTCCCTACCGACACATTTACAAAAGAATTATTCACTGAACTCTCAGAGACTCTTACAGAGGAGCGGAAGCAAGAGCTCATGTTTGAAGCTGAACAGATGTATGGACATGTGGAAGATCTGGCGAGCGAGGTCGAGACGCTCGTTCACTCATTGAAAGAGTACGCGCTCAAAGAAGCTTTTAGAGAAGCGATGGATGCGCTTAAGCGCGCGGAGACAGAAAGTAACGAGGGCGCGGTGCATGAGGCTCTCAAAGAATGTCAACGAATTACTCAGCAGTTAAACGATCTACATAAAACACATCATGGCTAAGAAGAAGCAATCGACCCGTCTTTCAAAGGAGAAGAAGCTGCCTGGTGCGGAAAAGAAGAAGGTGGTGGCAAAAAAAGTGCTTGCTCACCTGGCAAAAAAGAAGAAGCCAATTACAAAGGGGAAAGTCTTTGTAAAAAAAACTCTTGCTAAAAAGAAGGCGCTCCCAGTAGGAAAAAAGCCAGTACCAGCAACAGAAGCACCGCGCCCTGTGCTCTCACGAGCCGAATTGGAGAAGCGCTCTGATGCTCTTGTTATCCGTGTGCGACAGCGCGGCTTTGTGACTTACAGTGAACTCCTCAAAGACTTCCCCAACATTGAGCGCGATATTGATTTCTTAGATACACTGTACCAGCGCTTTGAAGAAGAGGGGATTGATGTGCTTGAGGAGGGAGACTTATTGAAGACAGAACCCGAGGAGGAGATCCTCTCTGTAGGGAAAGAGACTCGTCACTCGCGTTATGCTGACTCGGCGGTTGACTCGGTACAGATGTACCTGAAGGAGATTGGCAAATACAAACTTATTTCTGCATCCGAGGAAAAAGATTTGGCACGCCGTATCTTAGCAGATGATGAAGAAGCAAAAAATATTTTAGCGCGCGCAAACTTGCGCCTCGTTGTTTCTATTGCAAAAAAATATATTGGGAGGAGTACCGATCTCACACTGCTTGACCTGATTCAGGAAGGGAACTTAGGACTCTTCAAAGCAGTAGAGAAATTTGATTGGACCAAGGGCTTCAAATTCTCAACCTATGCGACATGGTGGATTAGGCAAGCCATCACTCGTGCGCTGGCAGATCAGTCGCGTACCATCCGCATCCCCGTGCACATGGTGGAGACCATCGCCAAGTATAAGCAGGTGGTGCGACGACTCTCGCAGGATCTGGGGCGCGAGCCCCTGCCGGCGGAGATTGCAACCGAAATGGGGGTGGAAGTAGAAAAGATCCACATCATAGAAAAAATTAACCAGTCTACCGCCTCCTTAGATAAGCCGACAGGGGACTCCAGTGAGGAGAAGTCCACTCTGGGAGAATTTATTGCTGACGAGAAAATTCTCTCGCCGGACCAAGAGTCCTCACGGCGCATCCTCTCTGATCAAATCAAAGAGATTCTCTCTGACCTCACACCAAAAGAGCGACAAATTTTGGAAATGCGCCATGGCTTGAAGGACGGGGTGATGTATACCTTGGAGGAAGTAGGAAAGGAGTTTGGCGTGACGCGCGAGCGCATCCGACAAATTGAGGCAAAAGCACACGAAAAAATCCGCCAGCACGATAAAGTAAAGCGCTTACTGGGGTACTAAAAAAAGAAAAACCCCCATCCGCCGTGGCGGATGGGGTGGGGGATTAACGAGAATCTGTGAATGCTGAGAGTGTAAGTTTGCGCTTGCAGTAGACGCAAGAATTGATTCTTTGCATGAGGGTCTTCACCTCCTCATCACTCAACTTTCCAGTGAGGTACTGAATCAATTCTTCATCAGTAACGCAATCCTTCTCATCCGCATGTGCTCCCGGCATCTCTCCTCACCTCCTTTTTGCCTGTAGATTGCGTAATTCCTCTTGCAACCTTTGCAATCTTTTTTGATTTTCAACCTCCTCTTCCATAAGTTCAAGAGCCCTCTTTTGGTTGGCCACCCTTCTTTCAAGGTCTTCTCTTCTTCGATTCTCTTCTGACCTCCTGTTCATAGTTCTCAGCGCTTCAGATGTTCCCGAAAGACAGGTCCTAACTTCTTGTTCAATTGCATCCATGTAAGGATCCTTTATTATCCCGAAATACCGAAGCAAATCATAAAGAAAATCAAGCATCTTATCCTCCTCGCACTGATTGGTAAAGAACCGTTATACTGTTTTTTAGTATAGCATATATTAGAAATAAAGTCAATAAAAAGAAAAAGCCCCGTCCGTCCACTGTGTGGATAAGGACGGGGCGGGGGATCAGGAGCCAATTTGCCTACAGAGTTTTTTTGGTCGCAGCGCTTCTTCTTGTTGAATGTATTTCCGTTTGCAGAAGACGCATGTGTTGATCTCATCCATTAATACCCCTTGTTCCTCTAAGCTCGCTTTTCTCGTTATAATTCTTCTCATCTCTGATTCGGAAATACACTCGCAGGCTCTTTTATGTGCTCCGTTTATGGCGGACATCTCTACCTCCTTTCTAAAAAGAATGTAACAAAAAATTTACATATGGTAAAATGAAGAGGTGCACATACGAAATTTTTTTGAACTCGCTACTACACAAGCGCGCAGAGATGCTCTCACTATTTTAGAAGCAGGATTAGTCTCTATTGATACGCGCACTATCCTTAAAAAGAAGGTTACCCATACTGGAGGCACGCTCTGTTTTGGCGGGCGCTCCTTCAACAGTACCGACTATGATCGAGTGTTTGTCATTGCGATTGGGAAGTGTGCCTTAGATGGGGCGCAGGCCCTAGAGGAAATATTTGGAGACCTTATTACTGATGGTATTGTCTTGGATGTGCGTGCGGGACAGCTTAAAAAGATGCGCTCCTACGCTGGTACACATCCGTATCCAAGCGAGACCAATGTTTCTGTTACGCGTGAGATTGTGAAGCTCCTTCGTGGTATCAGTGATCGTGATCTGGTGATCATCCTTATCTCTGGAGGCGGATCCTCTCTTCTCTGTCTTCCTTTTGATATCTCTTGTGAGCGATTGGCTGAGATTACTAAGATGCTGATGTATAAGGGGGCTAGTATTCATGAGCTCAACACTGTGCGTAAGCATCTCTCCGAGATTCAAGGAGGACATCTCGCACGCCTTGCCTATCCAGCACAACTCGTATCACTCATCTTTTCTGATGTGCCAGGGAACGATGTCTCCGTGATTTCCTCCGGCCCGACCGTGCAAGACAAGACGACCGTGCAAGACGCGCAGGCTATACTCACCAAGTACGGTATTGCTACAGTAATGCGTCTTTCTGAAACCCCAAAAGAATCAAAGTATTTTGAGAAAGTGCACAATACTCTCATCCTCACCAATCACGATGCCCTTGTCGCTATGCAGGAGACAGCAGAGTCGCGCGGCTATCATACAAAAATTCTCTCCGAGACCTTAGAGGGTGAAGCACGAGAAGTGGGGAAAAAGCTTGCCACGCTCGCACTTCCTTACCGCTCGTGTGTGATTGCCGGCGGTGAGACAACAGTGCATGTTGCAAACTCTGCTGGTCACGGAGGGAGAAATCAGGAAGTAGTGCTCGGTGCCCTCCCGTTCTTAGATGAACATACAGTCATCATCTCTGCTGCAAGTGATGGATGGGACAACACTGACATCGCTGGCGCGATTGGCGATAAACTTTTTTACACGCTCGCAGTGGATAAGCAGCTTGATGTGCGCACACATCTGCGAGACAATACATCATATACTTTCTTCACCACGCTTGGCGCGGCACTGATGACGGGACGCACAGGAAGTAATGTTTCAGATTTGTTTATTGTGCTCAAGGTATAAAAAATTTTATGAACAAAAAAGAATCACGGAACATTCTCTGGTTTGATCAGGTGGATAATGACGATGTTGCATCTGTGGGCGGCAAAAATGCCTCGCTTGGTGAGATGTATCAGCGACTGACCCCCCAGGGTATCCGCATTCCTAATGGTTTTATAATTACTGCGCATGCCTACCGTGAGTTTGTAAATAATACACCGCTTGCCGCGATGATCCGTGAGACCTTGGATGGATTGGACACTAAAAATATTAGAGATCTACAAGCGCGCGGTAAAAAAATTCGTGAAGCCTTTGATAAGGAAGAATTTCCCGATGACTTAAATGCTGAGATCCGCACGGCTTATCGCGATCTCTCTAATGCCTATCATATGGATGAGGCAGATACGGCTGTGCGCTCATCCGCAACCGCAGAAGATCTCCCTGGGGCAAGTTTTGCTGGAGAACATGAGACCTACTTAAATGTGGTTGGAGAGGAGAATGTACTCCGTGCCATCCGTGATGCGATGGGCTCTCTCTTTACTGACCGCGCCATCTCCTATCGTGTGGATAAAGGCTTTGATCACCTTACTATTGCACTCTCGGTAGGGGTGCAAAAGATGGTCCGCTCAGACAAGGGCTCCTCGGGGGTGATGTTTACTTTAGATACTGAAAGCGGATTTCGTGATGTGATAGAGATTAACGCGTCATGGGGCTTGGGAGAGATGGTGGTGCAGGGTAAGGTGACGCCAGATGAGTATATCGTCTTCAAGCCAACCTTTGATCAAGGCTTTCGCCCTATCATCAGAAAAAATCTCGGCTCAAAGACGGTGAAGATGATTTACGCGCAAAAAGGTAAGAAGCCAGTCAAAGAGGTAAAAGTTGATCTCAAGGATCGTAATCGTTTTGTGTTGGATGACAACGAGATTCTCACTCTTTCACGCTGGGGCATGCAAATCGAGAAGCACTACAGTGAGCGTGCCGGGCACGCTAGCCCCATGGATATGGAGTGGGCAAAGGACGGTATCACCGGGGAGCTCTTTATTGTGCAAGCGCGACCAGAAACTGTACAGTCAGAAAAAAAGAATCTCACCCGTACCGACTACACACTCAACACCGACGAGACAGCTATTGTAGAAGGTATCTCAGTGGGGACTAAAATTGTATCTGGGAGGGCGCGAGTGATCACGAGTACTGCAAAGCTCTACCAATTTCAACAAGGAGAAATTTTGATTACCGAGATTACTGACCCTGACTGGGAGCCGATTATGAAAATTGCGAGTGCAATCATTACTGAGAAAGGCGGACGAACCTCGCACGCAGCCATTGTCTCACGCGAGCTTGGTATCCCAGCGGTGATTGGGAGCGGGAATGCAACAAGTAAAATTAAGACGGGGGATGTGATCACTGTAGATACCAGTAGTGGGAGCGTGGGCCGAGTGTACAAGGGAGTCTTGAAGTGGGAGGAGCACACCTACGATGTGGCCGACATCCCTGAAGTAAAGACGAAGCTCTGCCTCAATGTGGGGAGTCCAGAAAGTGCTTTTGTCTACTCATTTTTACCAAATAAAGGGGTAGGACTTGCGCGAGAAGAATTTATTATTGCTTCACACATCCGCATCCACCCACTCGCACTCCTCAACTTCTCGTCACTAAAATCAAAGCCGCTTAAGAAGAAGATTGAAGTGCTTACCGCTGGTTACGAAGATAAAGCCACATTCTATGTAGATAAACTTGCGCAAGGCATTGGTGAAATCGGATCCGCCTTTTGGCCTAATCAGGTGATCGTGCGCTTTTCAGATTTTAAGACAAACGAGTACGCGGCGCTCATAGGTGGTTCTGCTTATGAGCCAGAGGAGGAGAACCCTATGATTGGATGGCGCGGTGCCTCACGCTACGGTAACCCTCAGTTTGCGCCAGCATTTGCGCTGGAGTGCCACGCGATGAAGAAAGTTCGTAATGAATATGGACTAAAAAATGTTCACGCGATGATACCCTTCTGCCGTACTCCAGAGGAGGGTGCACGGGTCTTGGACATTATGCGCGAGTCCGGACTTGCCAAGGGAGAGGATGGTCTCAAAGTCTATGTGATGTGCGAGATTCCTACCAATGTGTTGCGTGCGGATGAATTTCTGGATCTCTTCGATGGATTTTCTATTGGGTCTAACGACCTTGCGCAATTAACCCTAGGGCTTGACCGTGACTCTGCAATTGTTGCAGGCATCTCAAACGAGAATGATCCATCAGTACGCAAACTTATCGCCGAAGCCATTGCCGCGTGCCAACGCCGTGGTAAGTATATCGGTTTTTGTGGGCAGGCGCCATCCGACTACCCGGACTTCTTGCGCTTCCTTATCTCACAACATATAGAGGCAGTCTCACTCAATCCAGACTCCATTGTCCCTATGACCTTTGAGGTTGCGAAAGAGGAGGGGGGACAGTAGAATTGGGAAATGAAAATCACGTATTGCTATAATGAGGAATGGGAGCGCGAATTTGTCGCGCCGCGTTTGGTAGGGCAAGAACTCATTTTCATTAAGGGGACAGTGCAGAAAGCAACAGAAGCATCAGCCGACTCAGAGGTGCTCTCGGTGTTTGTGGATTCTGCGACGACGGCAGAAGTCCTCGCCTGCTTCCCAGTGCTCAAACTGATTGCGACGCGCTCAACTGGCTTTGATCATGTAGATACCGCGTATGCAAAGGAGAAGGGAATCGCCGTCTCCTATGTACCCACCTACGGGGAGAATACGGTAGCCGAGTATGCCTTTGCTCTCCTCCTCTCACTCTCACGCAAAACCTATGATGCCTACGATCAAGTGCGTAACACAGGGTCCTTCTCACAGAGGGAATTGCGCGGCTTTGATTTGAAGGGAAAGACAATTGGCATTGTAGGGACGGGGCATATTGGCATCCACGCAATAGAAATGGCACGCGGCTTTGATATGAATGTACTCGCCTTTGATGTGAAGGAGGATGCTGGACTTGCAGGGAGACTTGGATTTACCTACCTCCCTTTTGATGAGCTCTTGGCACAGTCAGACATTGTCTCATTGCACGCTCCATACAACGAGCATACACACCATATGATCAATCGTGAGACCATCAAAAAAATGAAGCAGGGGAGTATCCTAATCAATACTGCCCGCGGTGGTCTGGTAGAGAGTGAGGCACTTGTTGCCGCGCTTGAGGACGGCACCATTGCTGGCGCTGGGCTGGATGTCTTAGAAGGGGAAGGCTTTATGGACAACGAGAGCGCCCTTTTAGGGAGTGAGGCACCTCGCCTGGAAGATTTGAAACATGTGATTGCAAATCAGTACTTTATTGACCATCCACGAGTGATAGTCACTCCGCACAATGCCTACAACTCACGCGAGGCAATAGAGCGCATTCTCACTACCACCTGTGAGAACATAACTGCTTTTGCGGCAGGGAAACCAATCAACTTGATTCCCTAGAGCCTCTTACTTGCGGCACTGGGACGGTGATGACACGGACGCTCTTGGGCTGTATGCTCGTGAGGGTGAAGTAGCTCGGGAGGGTGATATTCTCTTTCGAGATATTGTAGCGTCTAGTACCCGCGCGTGCCTCCGATAGGTCCACAACGACTTTAATATTATTAGGCGTGATGCCACGGAAATCGCGGTAATTACCAGAGATGGTAAGGCTCACCTCGTGAATATCGGTATTCTCAATCACGAGAGTACTAGGAAGGGAACGGAACTCAATGGCTGCTTTTATCTGCTGGGTAGTGACGCCGGTCTGATATACAAAGGTAAACCATAGTATGATAGAGAGACAGATGGCGCCTAATTTATGCCACAGGTTATGCGCAAGTAAATCCTTCCATGGCGCATGACTCTCATGGATCCCTTCTTTGAGAAAATCTTCAATTATTTTTTCTAGTTTATCTGGTTCACTTACGGTAATCAGCTTGCCACTATCGGCATATGAGACCGTACCTTTTTCTTCAGAGACAACAAGCGCAAGCGCATCTGTTTTCTCGGTAATACCCACAGCTGCGCGGTGACGAGTGCCAAACTTAGAGAACTTGTCAAAATTTTCTGCGAGTGGTAGGTGTACACCAAAGCGGCGGATACGATGATTATCAATAATCACTGCTCCATCATGCCCAGGAGATGTGGGATCAAAGATAGAGAGGAGGAGAGGGATGGAAATCCGTCCGTCTAATGGGAAGCCGCCCTCAGTAACATTATCTAATGGGTACTCGCCCTCAAGCACAATAATTGCACCAAAGTTTCGCTTAGCCATCTCCAAAAGTGCGCGAGCAATAACAACAGAGATACCTTCAGATACATTTTGTTTGCGCTCGTGTGCGAGGCGTCTAGAAGTGAACGAGAACCACTCAAAAAAGCGGCGTATCTCGCGCTGAAAGACGATGACGACAATTACGATGAAGAAGGTAAGGACAGGCTGCACAATTTGGCGTGTGAGGCTTAAATTAAAAATACTCCCTAAAAAGTTTACCGATGCGAGGAGTACCAAGGCACTTACTACAAAGTACGAGCGACTCTGTTTTATAAAAATTAGGATCAGATAGATGAGGAAAGCTGCAACTGCTACATCAATAAAGTCTTTCGCTTGGAGCGAATTTATCAGAGCCGGTAACCCGGCGAAGAATACGATGAGTGTGCTTGATGCCATATTGTGATTATATGTAAAGATGCTACAATTTCTGCGTACCTACATGTATGTTTAAGATACAAACACTCTTCGCGCGAGAGATACTAGATTCTCGCGGTTATCCGACGGTTGAGGTGGACTGCATCTTGGAGGACGGCTCTTCTGGACGGGCGAGTGTGCCCTCCGGAGCCTCTAAGGGGTCTCATGAGGCACTAGAACTCCGGGATAAGGACAGTCGCTACCTATCTAAAGGTGTAACACATGCTACTGAAAATGTCAAAACTCTTATTGCCTCGACACTGGTAGGGAAGGAGTGGACACAACGCTCTTTAGATGAGGCACTTATTGCACTTGATGGCACTGCCAATAAAGAGAAACTGGGCGCAAACGCGATTCTTGGTGTCTCGCTCTCCTTTGTGAAAGCCTCTGCACTTGCCGAAAAAAAGCGGCTCGCTGACTACTTCCGTGGACTTGTTCCCTTCACTCGTCTACTCTCACTCCCCACGCCACTCATGAATGTAATAAATGGAGGTGTACACGCGGCTGGTTCTACAGATATTCAGGAGTGGATGCTCGTACCCTACGGTGCGTCAAGTTTTAAAGAAGCACTTCGCTATGGCGCAGAAACATTCCATGCACTGAAGATGATTCTTGCCGAGCGTGGACTCTCTACGCTGGTTGGTGATGAAGGAGGTTTTGCTCCCACACTTACGACGAGCGAGGAAGTATTTGAACTACTCCTCGCGGCGATGGCGAAGGCAGGCTATAAACCCGGTGTACACATGGGGATCGCACTTGATGTGGCGGCGAGCGAGTTGTACAAGGATGGTGTATATCATTTTGTCCGCGAAGGGAGGGTATTCACTGCGGATGAGCTGATTGAGCGCTACCGTCTCTGGTGTGATGATTATCCGATTGTCTCTATTGAGGATGGTTTTGCGGAAGATGATTGGGGAGCTCATACTGCATTAACAGAAGTATTAGGCTCGCGCATACAGGTGGTAGGGGATGATCTTTTCTGCACCAAGCTCCCGCGTATTGAGAAAGGAGTAACAGAGAAAGCGGCAAATGCAGTACTCATTAAATTAAATCAGGTAGGGACGGTGACCGAGGCACTTGATGTAATGATCTTTGCAGAAGCGCATGGATACCGGAACATCGTCTCGCACCGTTCAGGAGAGACTGAAGATACAAGCATTGCAGACCTCGCGGTTGGGAGTGGATGCGGACAGATCAAAACTGGATCGCTCTCACGCAGTGAACGGGTGTCTAAATACAATCAACTACTCCGTTTAGAGGAGCTCTATGGAGAGGCGGCTTCGTATGCCGGAAAAATTATCTAATACAAAAAATCCCTCTGCCGTAGCGGGGGGATTTTTTGTCTCATTACTTTAGAACGAGCGAGAGTAACCACCTTCCCGTCGGGGAGGGCGCTCTGCCATCGGGCGTGCCTCGTTAACAACGAGTGCGCGGCCATCAAGCTCTTTGCCGTTCCAAAACTCAATTGCCTTCATCGCCTCATCATCATTAGGCATTTCGACGAAGCCGAATCCGCGTGAGCGGCCGGTCATCTTATCCATAATGACAGAAGCAGAAGAGACAGCACCGACCTGCTCGAAAGCGGCCTTGAGGCTGTCATTGGTTGTGGAGTAGCTCAAGCTACCGATGTACAACTTCTTTGCCATGTGAACTATTTTTTAACTACTACACTAGTAGACCGACACTTCTCGTATGACCCCTAAAAATAGTTCACCCGAGAGCCTACTGACACAAGACAGTATACACTATTGTAAGTAAAAGTCAAGCAAAAGCCCCCCAAAGTGCATAAGGCACGAGGGGGGCTACAGGAGGGATGGATGAGCCGTCTTCAGGCCGATATAGGTCGCAAGTCAGTGATGTGGTGGCCAATGAGCGTCCATATCTCTGCAAAAATGGAATTTGGCTTTCGCTTTCTTTCATCTGGTGGCTCCGGATTGACTTCCACAAACTGCGTTGCTTGACGCAGATAGGGGACCAATGTCTCACAGGAATGCCGATACTCTCCCCAGCGGTACATAACTTTGTCAAAGGTAGCCACTGTATCTCTCTTGTGCAAGAGATGTGTAGTGAGACGCTTGGAGAGCAGCTCGTAGTTGCCTGCGAGATGCACACAGACAGGGCGAAGAATTCTATGCTTCTGTAGTAGGGCGAGAAGGCACTCTGCCTGCTCTCGTGTACGAGGGTAATCATTCACAACAGTGAGGTGCACATTTTGCACACTAGCATTGATCTCTGCCTCCATGATACTAAGGAGTAGTCCCTCTGGGATAGTGTGATTTTCGTCCCTACATGACTGTACACATCGATCGGTACTCCAGCGGAGTACCTTATCCACAGAGATATGCCTCACTGTCCCCTTGATTTCATCTTTGGTCATGATGGTAGAGAGAAGTCTTACCATCTCGTCCTTTCCCACAAGGGGAGGGCCGATAAGTAAGACAACGGACCGCTTTGGTATAAGTTGCTGTGGCCTGAGATAATGCTCTCCTATTCCCATTACTCTTCCTCCAATTATGTAAAGATCAAGGCTGTAATCAGCCTACCTTATATAATTTAGCATGCAAATGCATCATATGTCAAATTATCTTTTTATTTACCAATTGGGTATTATGTAGCAATCAATGCGGTATGCCCCTGCCAAGCCCTACCTTGTTTGTATCATGACTCGTGGGGGAGAGTTTAGTAAGTTGGAAAAAACGATAGAGGGTATCTCAAAGATTGTGTACGAAGGGGTGACAAAATAGATGTATTGAAATAGCAGTAGGGTTTGCTACTATAGAGGTGGCTTATAGCGCAGACCACTATTCCCTTATATTCCGCGGTAGCTCAGTTGGTAGAGCGCCTCGCTGTTAACGAGGATGTCCTAGGTTCGAGCCCTAGCCGCGGAGCCAGTTAGGACAATCAGCTAGTTCTAGTACTAGATTGAATGGAGAAGCTATTGAAAAATATAGCTTTTTTCCGTTTACGGTCGGGTTCTGAAGTAGGTAGTTCAAGAAAGCTCTTTTTTCAGCAGGTTCAGAACTGTTATCAAAAATACTTCTTGCTCTGCGTGCTACTGAAATGACTGTGGCAATGGTTGTTTGGTAATCGTAGTCTGCTTTTCTGTGTTCTGAAAGTTCAATTTCAAGGACCTGTATTTTATCCTGATAGTCTTGATGTTTTTTGTCATAAACATCCTTAGTAATACTCTGGTCTAGGTATGCTTCAAGCAAGCGGTCGTCTTTTGCCTTGAGATTGTCGTAATCCGTTCGGATACGGTTTATCTGTGCTTTATGGAATACAACCTCTGCTTCGGTATTCTTTCTTAGTTCATCTACCAATCCATTCTGGACCTCGTCTGTAATCGTCTGAAAGCGGTCTAAAACCTCGTACACGGGCTGGAGTAGGTCCGTTTCGTTCACATATACCTTTTTGCAAATACCCTTGGCATTCGTGCAAGAACCGATGACATATTCTTTACCGCTCGGTTTGATTTTGTGTTCAAAAGATATTGTGCAACCGCAATTTTGGCACTTGAGAAGCCCTTTGAATATAAAGTCCTTAGAATGTGCCTTATAGGGCTGTTTTCTGCGTTTAAGACGTATCTCTTGGCACTTATCAAACAATTCCTTTGAAACCAATCGTGGGTATTTATGAGCGTAAGAGCCGTACTTTTTTGATATGGCAATACCGCAGTAGAAACTGTCTTTAAGTATGTTTTCAACTCCACTTTTTGATAGCTTATTTCCTTTGAGAGTTCTAAGTCCGAGTTCAGTCATCTTGATACGGATGGTTTCAAGTGAGTAGTTGCCAGTCGCATATTCTTCAAACATTTTTTGTACAAGATGTCCTCTTTCTGGGTCAATGATTATATCTTTACGCAATCTCTTTTCTGCATCTAGAGATACGTTCAAATAACCCAAGCGAACGGCTCCTGTCCATTCGCCATTTCTTCGTTTCTGTTCAAAAGCTCGCTTTACGTTATCGCCGATTGCATCAGAGTAATACTTTGCCAATCCCAAGCTCATACCGAACTGAAACTTTTCTACGGCAGACATCTGACTGTTTATGACTTGTCCCTCCGATACAAAGTGCAGTTCAATTTTGTCTGCCACTGCAAGCTCGTAGAGACGTGCTACACGTTTATCAAATACGCTTCTAGAAAGACGGTCCACTTTATCAAAGCAGACCGCAATCTTTTCTTTTTTGATGGTTTCTTCAACAAACTCTAGGAGCTTATCAAATTCATCTCTTTTTTCTTTGTAAGCACTTTCGTCAAAACTGAATGCTTTAGCAATATCAAAGCCTTTCTTTTTGCAATAACTGTCTATACGCTCAATCTGAGCGGGCAACGAGTTTCCAGCTTCTTTTTGTTCTTCTGTTGATACTCGTGAGACGTTTATTGCTTTCATAGATTTAATTTACTTCCTCGTCGTCATCTTCCTCTTCATAGTTGAACTCAACTTCACTTTGCTTAATTATCTCAGAAAGAATATCTTTTAGCTTATTCTTTTGAATTGTTTCTCTAAATCGGTTCTTTAATTCAGGAATATTGATAATTTCTTCAATACAGTTCATATAACTTTCTACTACTCTTTCAACCCCATATTGCTCTTCGGCACCTTTTCTTAAACGCTTTGATAACTCTTTATCATCTTCTTCAGACTTAATAACGAAAGTTATTGGAAACTTTTCAATCTTATCAATGTCTAGAAAGTACTTTTTGACATCTAGAGTTTCAGTAACCTGAAAGAACCTGCCGACAGGTCGCATCACATAGTCAATACCGCCGTCGTTTGCGTTTGTACGCCCTGTTTTATAAAGCAACAATGCCTCTTCCTCAATCGCATCTTTTGAATATCCGAAATATACTTTTTGCTCAGAATAAAATGACTTCAATACTGCATAGCTGACTATTTCAAATAGTCGTGCATCTACATTAGGTTCAAGTAGATTGAATATAAAGTTTTCAACGGCTTCAGGATTTTTCCTTGAGATATTTTCAAGCTCTTTACAGTCATTTATAAACTTTTCAAGTGCTTGAGTTTTAGCCTGTACGTACGCATCTACAATTTTAATAATTGCTTCTGAAAGATTGTATTCTTTTTTACCAACCTTAACCTTCAATAAATTTTCATTAAGCCAGTAACGATTTGTTTCTGGACTTCTTAAGATAGGAGTATATTCACTTGTTGGAAAATACTTTTTGTATTCCTCATTCATTCTGTGATTAAGGGCGTGGTTCTGAAGTTTTCTACCGAACGGTAACTCTCTCTGTCTTTTGAGTAAGTCTGAAAATATAGCTCCTTCATATTTTGAATATCCACCTTTTTCAACAAAGCCCTTTTGTATGTAATCTTCCGCAAGTACATAGATTGCATACAGGTTCGCAAAACTTCCTCTAGACTTTGAACCCTTATTTGCTGATTTGGTCTTAATATTTATATATTGCAAAAGAGTACTTTTTTCATAAATACCTATGGATGCCTCTTGAAAGAGAGACTGTAGAATTTCGTTTATTATTTCTGTGAATGGATGTTTTGATGTCATATTTATTGGTTAGTTTGGTTTGTAAATAAACTTACAGTGTTCTCATTTTCAACTTCATAAATTTTTGGTTGACGCTTCAGTTTTTTACCATTGTAAGTGTCTGAAATCTCTAATCTTCTTAAACCAATTTTGACATACTCTTCTTCAATCTCTATTCCGATTGATTTTCTATCAAGACTTTTTGCCACGTAAGAGGTAGTAAATGTTCCAGAAAATGGGTCAAGAATAGTATCACCTTTGTTTGAACTTGCTCTTATAATTCTATCTAGTAATGCAACTGGCTTTTGTGTCGGGTGATTTTCGTACTCTTCCATTCGGTACCTGACACGAGAGAATTGCCATACGTTACCAGGGACTTTTTTAGAGTTATAGACCGTCGGAACTTTTTTTCTGTAATCAATTAACTTCCTCTTTGCCCCTGTCTTTGCCTCAACAAGAATTTCGTCAGCGTTAAACGTGTAGTCATCCTTATCTTTTACGGCATAAAGGATTGGTTCATACATTGAGCCATAATAGTTTTTAGCTTGAACACCTGAGCTGTCATAGGACCAGACAAGACGTCCTAGAATGTGCATTTTATCCCTAAGAAATATGTCAAAATATGGCATATATTGAGTGGATGTCATCACGTATAGACTTCCATTTTTTTTCAGTTTCGTAACACATAGAGCGAGCCATTTGTATGCCCATTCAAGATATTCGTTATGTCCGTATTTATCTTTTCGTCCATTAAAGTTTTTTCCAATATTGTAAGGAGGGTCAGCAAATATCAAATCAACAGAACCATCTTCAATGGACTGAAGGGCGTCAATACAGTCTGCCCATAGAATTTTATGATTGTTATTGCTAAAAGTTTTCATTTTGTTTTTATCTTTTCAAGAAAAGCAGTAAATTCGGTTTTATCAATCCGATACTCACGACCGAGTTTGTATGCTTTTATCTTTTTAGCGTTGATATAGCGGTAAATAGTCATAATGTTTACCTGCAACATTTCAGCCAATTCTTCCGCTTTGTAAAAAGGTTTCTCTTTGTTCATAGTGATTATTTTTACTTAATTATTATACTTTACTCTACTTTACATAGCTAGTGGATTACCAAACTATCTGCTCAAGGGGGATATTTTCGTGTTCTTTGTCGTATTCTTCCCAGCCCTTGTCATCCATTGCTTTCTCTGCGACCTCAATCAAAGCTCCGTAAATGGCGTCAAAAAACTCTTCGCTATCAATGAATATACAAGGGACCCTTTTCAGTTCTTTCTCTGTTAGCTCTCTGCCAAGATTTGCCTCT
>CAYNXC010000001.1:0-2419 GCA_964401135.1 uncultured Candidatus Saccharibacteria bacterium | reverse complement strand
GACTGTAATAACTCCTCGCAGATTGAATAAATGACTAATTCCTTATTTTTCATATTTTTTTGTTTTATAAGGTTGATAAATTTCTAACTTCTTATCTATTTGCGTAACCCAGTTTCTAATTTTGTTTTTTGTTATTAGTTCGCTTGCTTTCTGCATATCTTTAGCTATGCGATACCAAGTCCTGTCGTGGGACCGTTTTGAGACTATCGTCCTTAGTTGTCTCATTCCGTCTTCGTCTTTTGCTAGTTGAAACAGACCAAGTAGGTAGATTGCTTGTTTCGGCTTCAATTTTTTGTCAGCCAAAAACAAGGTCCTCAAAATATCCTTAACACTAACCGAGATTGAGAACAGTCCAAGGTTTCGTTCTTTGATGAGTTTCAACCAGTAGCTTTCAACGACCTTTCTACTCATTTCAGCATTGAACACATCTTTGAATGTTGGATTTTTGCTGTAACCCAAGTCCTCAAGGATTTTGTTCATTTTTTGCTTATGGTTCAGTCTTATTTCAAATCGCAGAATTTCACGAAGTTCGGTATCTTTGCTCAATTCCGCAAACAGACTTCTTTGATAAAGTGTCTGGTCCTTATCTATGGCACGCTTTTTGTCTTTGTTCAGGTCCGATACTTTATCGTATACAACCATCTGATGTGTCGTTGTGTGAGCATATAAGCTCTGACCATCGTTCATAAAGCGTGTCTTGGAGAAATCAAAACTCTTTCGTAGATTTACCTTGTTCATCTCAGAGATAAGATGCGTTACTGTATACCCGTCTTCTAACTGAATGTTCCTTGAGAAATGGACCGAGCTAACGGACGCTTTCTCTAGCAATGCTTTTGAGACAATGATACCCATTGTTCTCAGTCTGTCCTGAAGCACGCTAATAACTTGAGGGAAATCTTTATTTTCCAACTCATCAAGATTATTGAGATAGAGCAATTTTGGGACCGAGAACTCAATACGAACATTGGCTTCTTGTCTAAACCCTTTGCGTTTGTAGCCAGTAAGGCGAGGAAAATATAGACCACTTTCCAAATCTCGCTTTGAAGGATTTTTCACAAATTTGTCATACTGGTCCGTCTTAGAATGTAGGTTCCAAGTTGGTACACCGTAATGCGACAAGTCTACTACTGTGAGCTTGTCTTTCGGTATCAATAAGCACACAGTATCAATCATTTTGTTTTTTCTTAGGCTTATAAAGTTCAGGGTTCTGCTTTTTGTCTTGCTTAATCAACCACGCAAAAGCTCCGACCAATCGGTTCTTTTCTTCAAGAGATAGGCTCTGCATTGAGATGCCGACTTTTTGCTTTTTTGTGTCATTAGAACTCTGCATAAAAACAACCCGTAGGTTGTTCCTACAGGTTATTAGATGCGTTACTTAAGTTTGCTTAACTTACGCTTACATATTTCGGGTTCAATCGTGCGGAATGTTTTGTTAGCTCAAATAGATTTTCTACTTGCGGAATAGCAAGTTTAACTTTTCTGTTGAATTGATAGATGGCATTTTTGACAGCAGTTTCGTTTACATCATTACCGCCAAGAGTTTCGCTTATGTCATATAAACTCCATTCTGTGTAAGTATTTTTTGGATTTTGAAATATAACCCTTATGACCTCTTTTTGAACTTGCCCCTGCACTTTGACTTTATATTCTTTACCGTCTTTATTGGTTAGGAGCATTGTCCCAGTCTGAGGAGAAAAACTTAAGTTTAGCTTAATTTCTTGGTTTTCATTGCTATTTTTTGGCTCGTTTTTATCTTCCTGACCAAACAAAGAAGCAACGGTTATTGGTACTTTATGGAATTTCACATTCCATAGCTCTGTATCATTCCAATTTCGGACCTTGAGCCGTTGCTGTCTCTCAAGATATGTAAGTACCTTTATTATTTCAAAACCCTGTTCAGACAATGCTGAAAAAGGGATATTCATACTGCCATCAATAAGCGGAAAACGTTTGATGTAATCAACAAAGTTCTCAATCTGCTTTGAGAAATAAAATCTTTTTTGTCTGTAAATAGGTTTCTTTTCTATGAACTGGTCATCGCCAAAGTTAGTGATGTAGTCGTCAATGGCTTCATTGGCTTCGGATGCACCTTTATTATCAAAATCAATTTCAAGCTCAATGAATGGTGAAGCTACTGAAGAGATATATTGGATATGTCGGTAGAAATCATCTTCTGAGAAATCCAATCTGTGCCATTTTTCTGTATGCAAATCCTTTATGTCTCGTTTAGCGTCGTGCAAACCTCTCAATTTGTAAACCTCATCAATATACGCTGAATACATCATTACATCGTCTTCAGTACCATCTTTTTCCTCAACCGCTTGTCGTATAACCTTTTCAGTAAGGCTATGTAAATCTTTTATGCTAACTCTAGTGATTGTGCCAATCTTAAGGTCTTTGACCATCTGAATTACTTGTT